>CAXTFX010000109.1:0-11060 GCA_964243185.1 uncultured Chthoniobacterales bacterium | reverse complement strand
GGCCACGTGGACTACGTCTTCCACTTCGCCTCCCCCGCCAGCCCGATTGACTACCTGGAGCTGCCCATCCCGACGCTCAAGGTCGGCGCGCTGGGCACCCACAACACCCTCGGCCTCGCCAAGGCCAAGGGCGCCGGCTACCTGCTGGCCTCCACCTCCGAGTGCTACGGCGACCCGCTCGTCCACCCGCAGAAGGAGGATTACTGGGGCAACGTCAACCCCATCGGGCCGCGCGGGGTCTATGACGAGGCCAAGCGCTTCGCCGAGGCCATGACGATGGCCTACCACCGCTACCACGGGATGAACACGCACATCGTCCGCATCTTCAACACCTACGGCCCCCGGATGCGGCTGCGGGACGGCCGCGTGGTCCCCGCCATCGTCGCCCAGGCGTTACGCAACGAGCCGCTGACGGTGTTTGGCGACGGCTCGCAGACGCGCAGCTTCTGCTTCGTCTCGGACCTCATTGACGGCATCTTCCGCCTGAGCCAGAGCGATTTTCACGAGCCGGTCAACATCGGCAACCCGCGCGAGATGACCATCCTCCAGTTCGCCGAGGCCGTGCAGAAACTCATCGGCAGCCAGTCCCCCATCGTCCACAAGCCGCTCCCGGTGGACGACCCCAAGGTGCGCCAGCCCGACATCACCCGCGCTCGCACCATCCTGGGCTGGGAGCCGAAGGTCGAGTTCGAGGAGGGCATCGCCCGCACCATCGAATACTTCCGCGGGGAGGTCGCCGCGGGAGCCTGAGAGCCCAGCGCATTTAATCATCGACAATCCGCGCCGCGATGCCCTAGCTTGCGCCCCCTCCCGCCCCGTGCCGCACGCGCGGGGTTCTTCCGAGTTGTAACCCGCCGGTCCCCCCCGATGAAGAAACGCGCGCTCCTCCCCGCCGCTCTGGTCCTGCTCGCCGCCGCGGTCTCGGTCGCTCCCGCCCCCGCCGCCCGCGCGCAAGGCCCCGGCGGGTTCGTCGTCAAGAACATCACCCCGACGGACAACACGACGCCGGATTTTCAGGTTCAAAACGCCAAGAGCAAGCAGTTCCAACCCGGCAAGTGGCTGGAGATCGAGGTGGAGTTCTCCGCGCCGCCGCCGGGCGCGCCGGAGCTGCAGTTCAAATACTTCGTGCTCTTGGGCGGCCAGCTCCTCACCGGCGAGGTGACGCACGTCAACGTCCTGCCCGGCCAGACCCTTTACTCGGTGATGTATGTGGCCCCGCGCTCCATCATCCAGCTACTCAAGGGACAACCCCTCACGGTCAACTCGGTCGCGAACGCCGAGGTGCAGATCCTCAAGCCCGGCGTCGGCGCCCCGCTGGCGGTCAAGCAGCTCAAACCCGGCCCGCCGTTGGATAAATCCAGCCTTCCGCAGGTTGCCGGCCTGTTGCTCAACAAGAACGAGACTCCCTACGCGCCGTTGTATTACGACCGCTACGAGGCGATCAAGGCCACTAAATAAATCCGAAATCCGAAGCACGAAACTCGCAAGAATCGGAACTAAACTTTTGTAAACGGGAAGATAGGAAATGGGCGGAGGACGCGCAGAGCTGCCGTTTCCAGCTTTGGAGGTTTTCCAGATTTTGTTCCGGTTGTTTCGGGTTTCGTGCTTCGGATTTAGTTCTGATTTTCCGCCCTATGGCTCGTCCCGCCCGCGTCGTCGCTCTCAACCTCGGCACCCAGACCGTTGGCCTGGCCGAGTTCCAGCGCACGGCCAACGGGGACGGTGTGCTGCTCAACGCCTTCAAGCAGACGGAGATCCTCGCTGACCCCGGCGCCGAGGCCGCCCGGCTGCCGCAGACGCGCTTCGCCGTCAACGAGCTCAAGGGCGGGCTCAAGCTGCGTGGCTCCCCGCCGGTCAACTACGCCGTCAGCGGGCAGAACCTCTTCGCCCGCTTCGTCAAGCTGCCCACCGTGGCGGAGGACAAGGTCGAGCAGATCATCGGCTTCGAGGCGCAGCAGAACGTGCCGTTCCCGATTGACGAGGTCATCTGGGACTACCAGCTCGTCGCCGGTGGCAAGAACGGGGCCGCGCCCTCCGACGGACAGGTGGAAGTCGTGCTCGTCGCCATCAAGGCCGACCTGCTCGACGGCCTGAACGACGCCGCCCAGGGCGCCGGCTTCCGCACGAACATCGTGGACGCCGCGCCGATGGCGCTCTACAACGCCTTCCGCTACAACTACGCGGACGTCCCCGGCGGCTCCCTGCTCATTGACCTCGGCGCGCGCACGACCAACCTGATCTTCGTCGAGGCCGGGAAGGTGTTTTCCCGCTCCATCCCCATCGGCGGCAACGCCATCACGCAGGCCATCGCCAAGGAGTTCGGCGAACCGTTCAACGCGGCGGAACAGCGCAAGCGCCACGGCGGCTTCGTCGCCCTCGGCGGCACCTACGCCGACGACAAGGACCCCGAGGTGGCGCGGATGGCCAAGATCGTCCGCAACACCATGACGCGGATGCACGCGGAGATCGGCCGGAGCATCAACTTCTACCGCGCCCAGCAGGGCGGCAGCCAGCCCCAGCGCGTGTTCCTCTGCGGCGGCACGGCCAACCTGCCCTACCTGCGCGAGTTCTTCGCGGAGAAGATCAACTACGCCCCCGTCGAGTTCTTCAACCCCCTGCGTAACGTCACCGTCGGCCAGGGCGTCAACGTCGGGGAAGCCGCCCGGAGCGCCCACCAGTTGGGCGAGCTCGTCGGCCTCGGCCTGCGGGGGTTGCTGGACTGCCCGATGCAGCTCAACCTGCGGCCCACCAGCGTCGTGCGCGCCCAGCGGGTCGCCTCACGGCGGCCCTACCTGGCCGCCGCCGCGGCGTGCCTGCTCGCGGCCCTCGCCGGCTGGTGGCTGTATTACCTGCGGGCCGCGCAGATCAAAGAAGCCGTGGTCGGGCAGCTCTCGGCCAAGGTCGCGGGGATGCAGGCCATCGAGAGGCAATTCCAGAAACTCAAGGCCGAAACCGACGCCCTGACCGCCCGCGCCGCCCCGCTGACCCAGGCCATCGAGGACCGCCAGTTCTACCCGCGGCTCCTGGGCGACCTCAACGCCCGGCTCCCCCGCGAGGGCACGAAATCCTCCTACGTCTGGATCACCCAGCTCGAGCCGACCACCGCCGGCCGCCTCGTCGCCTTCGAGGACCCCGGCAAGCCGCTGACCGCCGGCAGCGCCCCCACCGCCCCCAACGCTACGGTCGCGTTGCCGGCCGGCACTCCCCCCAACGCCCGGACCGCCGCGCGCCCGTCGGTGGATGGCTTGCACGTCAAGGGCCTTTACCTGTCCAACCCCCGCGGCGACGCCGTGGTCGAGGATTTCGTCAAGGAAATGGCCAAGTCGCCGTATTTCGACCTCGATCTCAACAACCCGAAGACCATCATTCTCTCCCGCTCCCCGCAGACCGACCAGGCCTGGGCCTTTGATTACGAGTTGCAGCTCAAGCTCAAACCCAACTTCGCCCAGCCGCTCCCCTGAAGTGGGAACGCGGAAGTGGGAAGTCAGCAAAAGCTCCCGGCCTCTGACTTCTCGCGGTTCCCTGCCTTCACTTCCGACTTCGCATGACCTGGGTGCAGAACAACCGCTTCCTTGCCACCCTGCTCGCCATCGTCCTCCTCGGCGTGGGCGGGCTGGGCTACGGCATCTATTCGGCCTACGGGCGCTTCGACGAGGTTTCCCAGCAATACAACACCCAGGCCGCCGAGCTCCTGCGCTTGCAGAAGCTCACGCCCTACCCGGAGGACGCCAACCGGCGCAAATACGAGGACGTCCGCAAGCAATACGACGCGGCCGTGCGAAACCTCCAGGCCCAGTTGGCCAACGAGTCGCCCGCGCCGGAGAAGATCAGCGCCACCGATTTCCAGAACCGCCTGCGCGACGTGGTCAGCGGTGTCACGACGCTGGCCCGCCAGAACAACGTGGCCCTGCCGGAAGGGTTCTACCTCGGCTTTGATCCCTACCGCGTCACCGTGCCGCCCGCGGACGCCGCGCCGCTGCTGGCCATGCAGTTGAAAAGCTGCGAGCAGGTCGCCCGCACCCTCATCAGCCGGCGCGTCGAGCGGGTAACGGGCTTCCGGCGCCTCACCCTGCGCGAGGAGGGCGCCGCCCCGCCCGCGCCCGCCCCGGGACCCGGCGGCGGCAACCGCGGCGGCAGCAACAACCCGACGAGCTCGCTGGTCACGTTCTACCCGCTCGAGGTGGATTTCCACGCCCCGCCCGGCGCCTTCCGCGACGTGGTGGACGATCTGCTCAAGGCCCAGCCGCTCTACGTCATCCGCGCCATGCGCGTGAAGAACGAGCGGGAAAAAGGCCCCGGCCGCGGCGCCGCGGCCCTCGCCGAGGAGGGCGGCTCCCCCGCCCCCGCCGCCCCGGTTCCCGTCCTCCCGCCCCCCCCCGCCGGCCCGGCCCGGCTGGGCGCCATCGAGCCCCCGCTCCCGGATCGCGCCACCCTGCGCTACATCGTCGGCACCGAACGACTGGACGTGCAGATGCGCCTGGAACTCGCCCGCTTCAGCGCGCCGTAGCCGCGCTTCGCGCGGAATGACGCGAAACCCGAAGCCCGAAGCCCGCAGGAAGCCCCAAACCCCAGAGCCCGAACCGTTGCCCTGCGTCGTTCCTGCTGGTTTCGTCATTCCGCACGGAGCGCGGCTCCCTCCCATGAACTGGATCAAAGCCAACTACGACCGCTTCCTCCTCGGCCTCGCCGCCCTGGCGCTCCTGGCTTGCGGGGGCGTGCTCCTCAACAACGCCCGTGCCTTTGACGAGGTTTTTGACGACCTGCGCGGCAACGTCACCAAGATCGAAACCATCCCCGACCCGCCCACCAAGCGCCTCGCCGACAACGTCGCCAACCTCAAACAGCCGGCCACCTGGCGGCCCGTGGTCATCGAGGGCCGCCGCCAGCCGCTCTTCGTCTCCATCCCCTACATCGCCAAGCCCGCCGTGGACCCCACCACGGGGGCGACGGTCGAGACGCTCATTGACCCGGAAACCTCCACCGAGAAGATCCACGAGCCGATCCCGAACAAGTGGTTCCTCGATCACAACCTGCGCGACAGCCTCCTGGCCGTGGATGCCCTCACCCAGGACCCCGACGGTGACGGCTTCTCCAACCTGGACGAGTTCAACGCCGGCACCGATCCCTCCAAGAAAGAGTCCCACCCGGCCTACACGACCAAGCTCTACCAGCAGCAGTTCATCCAGATTCCCTTTCGCTTCCGCTTCGAGGCCCGCAACGGCCAGGTCGTCCAGATCAACCCCCTGGACCTCGCGGATGCCGGCTCGCAGTTCCTCCGGGTCGGGCAACCCGTCCAGGGCACGAAGTTCAAGGTCGCCGACCTGAAAATCCAGACGGGCAGGAACGAGTTGGGCTCCGTCACGGACACCTCCGTCGTCACGCTGGTGAACGTCGAAACCGGGGAGCGGATCGAGCTGCCCAAGGAGAAGGACGTCAACTCCCCCAGCTCCTACTCGCGCCTGCTCTACGTCTGGGGGGAGGGCCAACGCCTGCAACTGAAGAAGGACCAGGAGTTCACCCTCAAGCCGGAGGAAAACGTGAAATACCGCCTCACGGAGATGAGCGCCGAGGGCGCCACCATCCTGCGGCTCTCGGACAACCAGATCATCAAGGTGCCACCCCTGCCGCCCAAGCGTTAAGGCGGTTTTCCGTGGCGGGTGCTCCCCTGTAGCGACGCCGGCACCGACGAGCGGAAACTGCTCTGGCGGGCGAGGACACGTCGCCCCCGCGGAACAAACCGAAAGCCCCGGCGGCGATCCAGGGAAGGGACCGCCGGCGAAAATGCTTGCCCGCCGGACCGGCTTTATTGTTAGACTACCCCCCTGCCCCGGCTGCCCCCGGCGTTCCCTGCCGCCCATGTCCCCCCGCCCTTCCCCCGCCGCGCCCCGGGCCGGAGCGTTGTCGTGGCGCGAACACCTCGCGGTTCTCCTCGGCCGGCGCCCGGCCGCGCCCCCGGTCCTGACGGAAGAGGCCCGCGTGGAGGCGCAACTCCAGCTCGCGGCGGAGGCGGCCGGGGTGGGCACGTTCTCCTACGACCCGGACAGTGCGGAGGCCCTGACACTCTCCGAGCGGTGCCGGGCCATCTACGGCCTGGCCCCGCGCGAGCGCGTCACCGTGCGCCGGCTCCTGGACGAGCTCGTCATCCCGGAGGACCGCGCGCGCGTCACCGAGAGCCTGCGGGCGACCCGCGCCGGGTCGGGCTGCGTGGAGCTCGAATACCGCATCCGCCGGCCGCGCGACGGCGCGGTGCGCTGGGTGGCCGTGCGCCGCCAGCGCCTCGACGGCTTCGTCGTCGGCACGGCCATGGACGTCACCGCCCGGCACGAGACGGCGGAGGCCCTGCGCGTGGGCGCGGAGCGGCATGACCTCGCGCTGGAGGGCGCTGGGCTGGGGACGTTTTTCTGCCCGGCGCCGCTGGACAAGATCTTTTGGAACGCCCGTTGCGCGGAGTTCTTCTACCTGCCCCCGGACGCGGAGGTCACGTTCGACCGGTTCTACGCACGCCTCCACCCGGAGGACCGCGAGCGGGTGCGCGCGGCCATCGCCACGGCCCTGGACCAGCGGGGCGTTTACGACCTGGAATACCGCGTCGTCGCCCCGGACGGCAGCGGCCGGACGCGCTGGCTGCACGCCATCGGCCGCGGCTATTACGACGGGGCGACGGGGGAGCTGCAACGCTTCGAAGGCGTGGCGTTGGACGTGACGGCGGTGCGCCAGGACGCCGAGCGGCTGGAGCTCCTGCGCGCGGCGGTGGAGAGCGCCAACGACGCGGTCATCATCACCGAGGCGCGGCTGGACGCGCCGGGGCCGCGCATCGAATACGTCAACCCGGTCTTCTGCCGGATGACGGGTTGGACCGTGGAGGAGATCGTCGGCCAGACCCCGCGCGTCCTCCAGGGGCCGCGCACCAGCCGCCGGCTGCTCGACCGGCTGCGCGCGGACCTCACCGCCGGGCGGGACTTCTACGGCGAGGGCATCAACTACCGCCGGGACGGCAGCGCCTACCACGTCGAGTGGCGCATCACGGCCCTGCGCGACCCGGCGAGCGGGGCCGTCACGAAGTGGGTCGCCATCCAGCGCGACGTGACCGCGCGCGTCCAGGCCGAGCAGCGCCGCGAGGAACTCCTCGAAGCCGAGCGGGCCGCGCGCATCGAGACCGAGCGCATCGGGCGCATGAAGGACGAGTTCCTCTCCACGCTGTCCCACGAGCTGAGGACGCCGCTCAACGCCATCCTGGGCTGGGCGCGCCTGCTCCGGGGCACCGACGGTGGCGGCGACGGGCCGGTCCCGGCGGAGGACCTGTCGCAGGGGTTGGAGGTCATCGAGCGCAATGCCCGGGCGCAGGCGCAACTGGTCGAGGACCTGCTGGACATGAGCCGGGTGGTTTCCGGCAAGCTGCGGCTGGAGGTGCGCCCGCTGGACCCCGCGGAGGCCGTTCACGCCGCCGTGGCCAGCGTGCGGCCGGCGGCCGTGGCCAAGCACATCCGCATCGCCGAGGACGTGCCCGCCCTGCCCGGCGCCGTGATGGCCGACACGGCGCGCCTGCAGCAGATCGTGTGGAACCTGTTGTCCAACGCCATCAAGTTCACCCCGCAGGGCGGCCGGGTGGACGTGGCGGTGCGCCGGGCGGAGGGGCACGTGGAGATCATCGTCCGCGACAGCGGCCAGGGCGTCGCGCCGGATTTCCTGCCGTTCGTGTTCGACCGCTTCCGGCAGGCGGACGGCTCGGCTTCCCGGCGCCACGGCGGGCTGGGGCTGGGCTTGTCCATCGTCAAACAATTGGCCGAGCTCCACGGCGGCACCGTCGGCGCGGAGAGCGCCGGCGAAGGTCAGGGCGCGGTGTTCACCGTGCGCCTGCCCGGCCGCGCGCTGTTCGACCGGCGCGACGGCACGGCCCTGGACGGGGAGGCGCTGGCGGCGGCCCGCGCCGGGGCCGAGCTCCTCCCGCCGGAGCCGGACCCGGCAGACCCGCGCACCCCGCGCGGCACCCGTTCCCCCGACCACCAACCCAGCCGCCCCCGGCCCCTGGCGGGGGTGCGGGTGCTGGCCGTGGAGGACGAGGCCGACGCGCGCCGGCTGCTCCAGCGCGTGCTGGAGGACGCGGGCGCCGAGGTCGTCACGGCCGACGGGGGCGAGACGGCGCTCCGGCTGCTGGGGACCGCGCGCCCGCGGGTGCTGGTCAGCGACCTGGGGATGCCGGGGATGGACGGCTACACGCTCATCGCCCGGGTGCGCGCCCGGGCGGCGGCCGAGGGCGGCGGCGACACCCCGGCCCTGGCGCTGACGGCCTTCGCGCGGCTGGAGGACCGCCAGCGCGCGCTGGCCGCGGGTTACGAGATGCACCTGCCGAAGCCGTTCGAGCCGGCGGAGTTGGTCGCAGCCGTGGCGGGGCTGGCGCGGGTGGGGGTGGCGGGGTGAGGCGCGGGCGCGGGGGCAGAGATAGGTCCTATACGACCTATGGGACCCATAGGACCTATCTCTGCCCACGCGCCGACGCCAGGGCTGGTTTCAGGCGGCCACCGGCGGCGTCACCGGGATGACCCGCGCGAACCGCTCGATGGCCAGCGCACGGCCGGTCGCCTCGTCAATGTCAATGACGGCGCCGCAGAGTTTCACGTCCCCGCGGGCGACGGGGAAAGGGGCGGGCAGGTTGTTGAGGAAACGGGTGACGATGCTGGTCACGTCCCGCCCGAGGCAGCTTTCGGAGGGGCCGCACATCCCGGCGTCGCACAGGAAGGCGGTGCCGCCGGGGAAGACCGTTTCGTCCGCCGTCTGGACGTGGGTGTGCGTGCCGACGACGGCGGAGACCCGGCCGTCGAGAAACCGGCCCAGCGCGATCTTCTCCGAGGTCGTCTCCGCGTGGACGTCCACGAAGATCATCCCGACGCCCTCGTCGCGCAGCCGGGCGACCTCCGCGTCCACGGCGTGGAACGGGTTCTCCAGGATGGGCTGCATGAACGTGCGCCCCTGGACGTTGACCACGGCGACGTTGCCCTTGGCCGTGGGCAGGACCACCGAGCCGGCCCCCGGCGCGCCGGCCGGGTAGTTGAGCGGGCGCAGGACGCGCGGCTCGGTGGGGATGTAGGCGAACAGCTCCTTCTGGTCCCAGACGTGGTCCCCGGTGGTGATGACGGCGGCACCCGCGCGCAGCAGGTCAATGGCGATCTTCGGCGTGAGGCCCCGGCCGCCGGCGGCGTTCTCCCCGTTGACGACGACGAAGTCAACGCCGAGCTCCGCGCGGATGCCGGCGAGGTTTTCGATGACCGCGCGCCGGCCGGGCTCGCCGACGATGTCGCCGAGGAAGAGGAGTTTCAGCATGATGTTGAGGCGGGCAATGTAGGGAAAGCGGCGGCCCTGCCAAGGCGGATGGCGCGGTTCCCTCACGCCCGGCCGGGGAACGCGGCTCGGAACGGAGAAGGGCTGGTCATTTTCCGCGGGTTCCCGGTTCGGAACCGGGAACGGCTGGCTTGGCACCGGGAACGGCCGGTTATTTTCCGGGAGCAGCCGGCTCGGAACCGGGAGGGGCCGGTTATTTGCCGGGCCGGGCCGGTCCCGAGCCGGGAGCAGCCGGCTTTTTGCCGGGAACGTCTGGTTCCGAACCGGGGGAACCCGGCTCTTCACCGGACCTTCCCGGTTCTGGAGTGAAACTTCGCCCTCCGCAGGTCGGGGTGGCGAGCATCTTTCGCCTTTCACCGGCCATTTAGGTTAACGTCCCCGCCGATGCGCCTGCCGCTCCTCGCCGTTTGCCTCCTGCTCACCCTGCTCCGGCCGGCCCGTGCGGACGAATACCACCTCAGCCCGCTCGGGCAGCCGCCGGATTGGCGGCGGCTCGAAACGGGGGGGATGGCCGCGACGGAGGGCGCCCGGCTTTTGCGGGAGGTTTACGCGCCCCGCGACGCCGCGGTGGGACTGGTTCGAGTGAGGGTGAACGAGAAGAACGACAAACTCGGACTGCTGCTGACGAGGTCCGGCCCGCACGAGGAGACCAGGGAGTTCAGGGAATCCTTCTGGCCCAGCGGCGGAACCCGGAGAGCGCATCGGCCCTATAACCCTTACTGGCGCCCCCGCTCCGAACTCCCGCCCGCCCCCGACGACCCCGCCAAGCCCCTCGCCGGCGTCAAGATCGCCCTCGACCCCGGCCACCTCGGCGCCGGTTGGGCGAAACTGGAGGAACGCTGGTTCACCATCGGCGACGCCCCGCCGGTCATGGAGGGCGAACTCACCCTGCGCGTCGCCAACCTCCTCGCCGACCGGCTCCGCGCGCTCGGGGCGACCGTTTTCCTGACCCGCGACAGCGGCGAGCCGGCCACCGACCAGCGCCCGGCCGACTTCCGGGACATCGCCCGCGCGACGCTCGCGGCCCGCGGCGTGAAGAACCCGCCGGAGGATTACCGCGATTCGTTTGACCCGGACCGGCTCAACTCCCTGCGCTGGGAGAGCGAGCACCTGTTCGTCCGGGCCGACATCATGGCCCGCGCGCGGCGGGTCAACGCCGAGTTCAAGCCGGACCTCGCCCTGTGCCTGCACTTCAACGCCGAGGCCTGGGGCGACCCGACGGCGCCGACGTTGGTGGACAAGAACCACTTCCACGTTCTCATCAACGGCTGTTACTCCGCCGACGAGCTGGCGGAGGACGACACGCGCTTCCAGATGTTAATCAAACTCCTCAACGGCTCCCACACCGAGGAACTCGCCGCCGCGGAGGCCATCGCCGGCACCGTGGCCAGGGCGACGGGCCTGCCGCCCTACGAATACACGAAACCGAATGCCCTCCGCGTCGGCCCCAGCCCGTATGTCTATGCGCGCAATCTCCTCGCCAACCGGCTCTACGAATGCCCGACGGTTTACTTGGAGCCCTACGTGATGAACTCCCCGGAGGTGTTTGCCCGCGTCCAGGCCGGCGACTACGAGGGCGAACGCGAGGTGGCGGGAGTCCGGCGCCCGAGCATCTTTCGCGAATACGCCGACGGCGTGACCGCGGGCGTCGTGGCGCACTTCCGGCGGGAAGCGGGGCGTTGACGCCGGGGAGGAAGCCCACCCCGGGGGAGCGGGGCGCGCGG
>CAXTFX010000108.1:0-11084 GCA_964243185.1 uncultured Chthoniobacterales bacterium | reverse complement strand
TCGGCCACTGGTATGGCGGCCTCGCGCTGGCCGGCGTCGTGGCCTGCGCCATGTTCGCGCTGGTCTGCGGGTCGAGCGTGGCGACGGTCGTGGCCATTGGATCGATTATCCTGCCGGAAATGGTGAAGGCGGGCTACCCGATGCGCTTTGGGGCCGGCGTCATCACGGTTGCCGGGTCGCTCGGCATCCTGATGTTGCCTTCGATTCCAAAGGTCATCTATGCCGTCGCGACCGGCACCTCCATCGGGGCGTTGTTCATCGCGGGCCTGATCCCGGGCATCCTGCTGACGACAATGCTTTGCGGCGTGACCTGGTATGTGGCGAAGCAACGCGGCTACCCCCGCCTGCCCCGGGCGACCTGGTGGCAGGCATGGCGGGCGTTCCGCGAAAGCCTCTGGGGCTTGATGCTCGTCGTCATCATCATCGGCGGCATTTACTCGGGCATCTTCACCGCGACGGAAGCCGCCGCCATGAGCGCCGTCTATGCGTTCATCGTGTCCGTGTTCGTCTATCGGGCGATGCCCCTGCGGGACCTCAAAAAGGTTTTGCTCCAATCGGCTAACATGAGCGCGATGTTGCTTTACATCGTGACGAACGCCGCGCTCTTTTCGTTCATCCTGACCAACGAGAACATCCCCCAGGCGCTGGCCGGCTGGATCCTCGACAAGCACTTCGGTTGGGTCGGCTTCCTGTTGATCGCGAACATCATGCTCCTGGTCGCCGGGAACTTCATGGAGCCCTCGTCCATCATCCTGATCATGGCGCCGATCCTGTTTCCCGCCGCTACCGCGTTGGGCATTAACCCGGTCCACCTCGGCATCCTGATTGACGCCAACATGGAGGTCGGGCTCTGCCATCCGCCCGTGGGCCTGAACCTTTACGTGGCCTCCGGCATCTCGCGGCTCGGCATCACCGAGCTCACCAAGGCCGTCATGCCGTGGCTGCTCACCATGCTGGTATTTCTGGTCATCGTGACCTACTGGCCCGAGTTGACCCTGTTCCTGCGGCGCTGCCTGGACATGATCAAGTGACGAACGACCTGGAACCGGTGGTCACGGACGCCTCCGCATGTTCCACCACACCGGCAGCCCGCACGCCAGGAAGAACCCCAGCCCGAGGATACGTTGCCCCCGCCCGATGCCGGGACCCACGGCCACGGCCAAACCGACCAGCGCGCACAGGGCCATCCCGATGCGGCGCCCGAGGATTTGCTCACGGTTTCTGGTGGGGGGCATAGGATTGACAGCGATGGCTTCGTTCCCGGGAAGGCTCAAACGGTTTCTCCCTTTTTCGGACCACCCCATCCCTGCCATGCTCGCCCAGCTTGACCACCTCGTTCTCACCACCGCCCGACTCCCGGAATGCGTGGAGTTTTACACCCAGGCGCTCGGCATGACCCTGGAAACGTTTGGGGCCGGCCGCATGGCGCTGAAGTTCGGCCACCAGAAGATCAACCTGCACGAACGGGGTAAGGAGTTCGAGCCCAGGGCGCACCTGCCTGTGCCCGGGGCGCTGGACCTATGCTTCCTCGCCGCCGTGCCCCTGTCGGAGGTGATCACCCGGCTCCGGGCGGCCGGGGTGCCCATCGTTGAAGGGCCGGTCGCGCGCACCGGGGCCGAGTTCAAGCTGCGCTCGGTCTATGTGCGCGACCCCGACCTGAACCTGATCGAGATCTCCGAGCGGGCGGAGGCATGAAGCGAACCCTGTTAAAGGGGTTTGCTCCCACCGGCGACCGGGTGGAGCGGTCGGTGCGAATCAAGTTTTAAGGGTTCGGCGCGAGGGCGCGAGGGGCAGGTTTCCCGGTGTTTTGCCTCCCATGACCACTTCCACCCCCGCCCACCGCCCCGGCCGGCACTTCTTGCAGATCCCCGGGCCGACCAACGTCCCGGACCGCATCCTGCGGGCGATGGACCGGCCGACCATCGACCACCGCGGGCCGGAGTTTGCCCGGCTCGGCCGGGAATGCCTGGAAGGGATGCGGGCCGTTTTCAAGATGGGCCCGGACTCCGGCGGGCACGTGTTCATCTATCCCGCCAGCGGGACGGGGGCCTGGGAGGCTGCCATCGTCAACACGCTCTCGGCCGGGGACCGCGTGCTGATGTTTGAGACGGGACACTTCGCCACGCTCTGGCGTCGCATCGCGGAGTCCTTCGGTCTCCAGGTGGATTTCGTGCCCGGGGACTGGCGGCACGGCGTGGATCCGGGGGTCGTCGAGGCGAAGCTGCGCGAGGACGCCGCGCACGCGGTGAAGGCGGTGCTGTGCGTGCACAACGAAACTTCTACCGGCGTGGCCAGCCGCATCGGCGAGGTGCGTCGGGCGATGGACGCCGCGGGGCACCCGGCCCTGTTGATGGTGGACACGATCTCGTCGCTGGCCTCGATAGATTTCCGGCAGGACGAATGGGGGGTGGACGTGACGGTGGCCGGTTCCCAGAAGGGGTTGATGCTGCCGCCGGGGTTGAGCTTCAACGCGGTTAGCGACAAGGCGTTGGCCGCGTCGAAAACCGCCCGGCTGCCGCGCGCGTTCTGGTCCTGGGAAGAGATGCTCGGGCCGAACAAGACCGGCTTCTTCCCCTACACCCCGGCGACGAACCTGCTCTACGGTCTGCGCGAGGCCATCCAGATGCTCGTGCACGAGGAAGGGCTGGACGCCGTGTTCGCCCGGCACGACCGACACGCGGAGGCGACCCGGCGCTGCGTGCGGGCGTGGGGTCTGGAGATCCTTTGTCAGAACCCGGCGGAATACAGCAGCTCGCTGACGGCCATCCTGCTGCCGGACGGCTGCAACGAGGCGGAGTTCCGGCGCGTGGCCCTAGAGCGGTTCGACCTGTCGCTCGGCGCGGGGCTCTCCAAGCTGACGGGCAAGGTGTTCCGCATCGGGCACCTGGGAGATTTCAATGACCTCATGCTCTGCGGCACGCTCTGCGGGGTGGAGATGGCGCTGGGCATCTTCGGCGTTCCCCACCAGAAGGGCGGCGTCGCCGCCGCGATGGAATTTCTGGCCTCCCGCGGCGCGGTCGCTCCCTGAACCCCCGAACATTCTCGATGAGAACGCTCCCCCCGGCGTCGCTCCGTTCCAATCCCAACCCCGCGGCCAGCCTTTACCGTAGGGGCGTGGGACGCGGCCGCTCCCTTGCTTGCCCCGTGGCCGGGGCACGTCCGGCGCGTTCCCCCGGATGCGCCCCGCCGGCTTCTTCCACCCTGACACCGTGAGTGGGGTCCCTCCCTTTCCCCGTCGTAAACCCCCATCCCCCCGTAACATGTCAGCCTCCGGCCCCTACGAAACCACCGCTCCGACCCACCGGTTCCGGCTCCTCTCCGCGCCGAACATCGTGCTGTTCCTGCTCGGGTTGATGTATTTGCTCACCTACATTGACCGGGTCAACGTCTCGACCGCCTCCAACGTGTTCGAGAAGGAACTCCACCTGGACAAGACGCAGGTCGGTCTGGTCTTCTCGGCGTTCGCTTACCCTTACCTGGTTTTTCAAATCGTCGGCGGCTACCTCGGCGACCGCTTCGGGCCGCGGCGCGTGCTGACGATCTGCTCGCTCATCTGGGCGCTTGCCACGATCCTCACCGGCCTGGTCGGCGGCCTGACCTCCATGCTCGCTGCCCGCGTGCTGCTCGGGATCGGGGAGGGGGCGACGTTCCCCACCGCGACCTCCGCGATGTCGAACTGGACCCGGCCGGCGGACCGCGGCTTCGCGCAAGGGTTTACCCACGCCTTCGCTCGCATCGGCAACTCCGTGACCCCGCCGCTCATCGTCGGCTTGATCGCCTGGATTACGGCGCAGGGTTACTCGGGCTGGCGCGGCTCGTTCGTCGTCATGGGCGCGATCAGCCTGGTCTGGGTGTTCTTCTGGTTCGCGTATTTCCGCGACGATCCGGCCCAGCACGGAGCTGTCACCCCCGCGGAACTGGCGGAGCTGCCGCCCTACGTGGACAAAGCTACCCGCCTGCGTAACCCCGTGCCGTGGGGGCCGTTGTTCCAGCGGATGCTGCCGGTCATCTTTGTTTACTTCTGCTACGGCTGGATCCTTTGGCTGTTCCTGAGCTGGATTCCCCAATACTTCAAGAACCAGCACCACCTCGACCTGAAGCAATCCGCGCTCTTCTCGATGGGCGTATTCTTCGCCGGCGTGGTCGGTGACACCCTGGGCGGCATCGTCAGCGACCGGCGCCTGCGCAGCACCGGCGGCGACCGGGTGAAGGCGCGCAGCCACCTCGTCAGCGTCTTCTTCCTCTGCGCGCTGGCGTGCATCGTGCCGTTGCTCGTCAGCAACAACCTGAACGTCATCGCCCTGGCCCTGGCCGGCGCGTTCTTCTTCGCCGAGATGACCATCGGGCCGATGTGGTCCATCCCGATGGACATCGCGCCGAAGTTCTCCGGCTCGGCCAGCGGGTTCATGAACAGCGGTAGCGCGTTGGCGGCGATCCTGTCGCCGACCGTGGCCGGTTACATCATCGACAAGACCGGCAACTGGAACCTGCCGTTCTACCTGACGATGGCCCTGCTGCTCGTCGGCGCCGTCGCGGCGTTCTGGATGCGGCCGGATGAGGCGTTCACCATCGCCGCGGAGCCCCAACCACCCGCGGCCCCCAAGGTCGTGGCCATGTCCCAAAGGTAAGCCTTGCCATGCACGACGTGCTCACCCCCCCGCCGTCCGTCCACGACCTGCCGGCCAGTTCCCACGGCAAACCCGTGGACGTATTTGACCAGGCCGCCGAGTTGGAGGCCGAACTCCGCCGCGTCGTCCGGGGCGAGGTGCGCTTCGACCGCGGCAGCCGCGCGATGTATGCCGTGGACGGGTCCAACTACCGGCAGGTGCCCATCGGCTTGGTCATCCCCAAGGACCGGGACGACGTGGTTGCCGCCGTGGCCGCCTGCCGCAAGTTCGGCGCCCCCGTGCTCTCGCGCGGCGGCGGGACCTCGCTGGCGGGTCAGTGTTGCAACGTGGCCGTGGTGCTGGACTTCACGAAATACATGAGCGCGATCCTCGAACTCAACGTCGAGGGCCGCTTCGCGCGCGTCGAGCCGGGCATCATCCTGGACACCCTGCGTGACGCCGCGATGAAGCACCAGCTTACCTTCGCGCCCGACCCGTCCACGCATAACCGCTGCACGCTCGGCGGCATGATCGGCAACAACTCCTGCGGCGTCCACGGCCTGCTCGGCGGACGCACGATTGACAACGTCGAGGAACTTACCGTGCTGCTCTACGATGGCACCGTGATGACCGTCGGCCCCACGCCGGACGACGAGCTGGCGCGCATCATCGCCGCCGGCGGGCGCAAGGGGGAGATCTACCGGGCGTTGCGCGACCTGCGCGACCAATACGCCGATCTGGTCCGCAAGAATTTCCCCCAGATTCCCCGGCGGGTGTCGGGCTACAACCTGGATAACCTGCTCCCCGAGGAGAGCTTCAACGTCGCCCGGGCACTCGTCGGCACGGAGGGGACGTGCGCCATCATCCTCGAAGCCAAGATCCGGCTCGTCCACAGCCCGAAATTCAAGTCGCTGGTCGTCCTCGGCTACCCGAGCGCGTGGACGATGTCCGACGACGTGCCGGAGATCCTCGAGTTCAAGCCCATCGGCATGGAAGGCTTCGACGGCGCGCTGATCGACCTGTTCCGCCAGAAGAAGCACCTGGAGGAGAACATCGCCCTGTTCCCGCCCGGCAACGGCTTCATGCTGATCGAGTTCGCCGACGACGACCTGGAAACGGCGCACCGGGCCGCAGACGAGTTCGTCGCCTGGACCCAGACCCGGCCGGAGCACAACCGGCCCGTGGCGAAGGTGTTTCGCAAGGAGGCAGACGTCCGCGCGATCTGGCGGGTGCGGGAATCGGGCAACGGCGGCACGACCATCATCCCCGGCGAGCCGAGCATCACGCACGAGGGCTGGGAGGACGCCGCCGTGCACCCCCGCGTGCTCGGGCCTTACCTGCGCGACTTCAAGAAGTTGCTGGACTCCTACGGCCTGAAAACGTGGTTCTACGGCCACCTCGGCGAGGGCTGCATCCACATGCGGATCAACTTCGACCTGGAGAGCGTGGAAGGCATCCGCAAGTTCCGCCGGTTCGTCGAGGACGCCGCCGACCTGGTCATCCAATACGGCGGCAGCATTTCCGGCGAGCACGGCGACGGGCAGGCCCGCGCGTTCCTCTACCCGAAGATGTTCGGCCCCGAACTGGTCGAGGCGTTCGCCAAGTTCAAGGCCATCTGGGACCCGGACGCGAAGATGAACCCGCGCAAGCTCGTGGACGCCTACGGGCCGGAAGAAAACCTCAAGCTTGGCGCCGACTACCACCCGGACCAGCCGCACACGCACTTCCATTTTCCTGACGACCAGGGCTCGCTCGACAAGGCGCTCCAGCGATGCGTCGGCGTCGGCTCCTGCCGCAAGCTCGACGCCGGGACCATGTGCCCGTCGTTCATGGTCACCAAGGAGGAGAAGCATTCCACCCGCGGCCGGGCGCACCTGCTCTGGGAAATGCTCCAGGGCGAGGTGCTCAAAGGCGGTTGGCGAAACGAGGAGGTCAAGGAATCGCTCGGCCTGTGCCTGGCGTGCAAGGCCTGCAAGTCCGAGTGCCCCGTAAACGTGGACATGGCCACGTATAAGTCCGAGTTTCTGAGCCACTACTACCGGTTAAAGAAGCGGCCGCTCAACCACTACGCCTTCGGCATGATGGACAAGTGGGCGCGTTTGGCCTCCCGCGCGCCGGGGCTGGTGAACCTCGTTAACGCTTCCCCGCTCGGGACCGTGGCCAAGAAGGCGTTGCACATCGCCCCGCAACGAAAAATTCCTAAGTTCGCCGGCGAAACCTTCGCGTCGTGGGTGAAGGGGCAAGCGCGGCACGTCGGTCCGCGCGGCGAGGTCGTCCTGTTCGCCGACACCTGGAACAATTATTTCCACCCCAACGTCTCCCGCGCGGCTTACGACGTCCTGCAAGACGCCGGGTTTACCGTGCGCGTCCCCCAGGCCGAGCACGGGCACCTTTGCTGCGGCCGGCCGCTCTACGACTTCGGCCTGCTCGGCAGCGCGAAACGTTATCTGAAGAAGGTGCTCGACGTGATGAAGACCGAGATCAACGCCGGCCTGCCCGTCATCATGCTGGAGCCAAGCTGCGCGACCGTGTTCCGCGACGAGTTGCGAAACCTCCTCCCGCACTCCGGCCGCGGCCAGCGTTTGCGCCGGCAAACGTTCGTCCTGAGCGAGTTCCTGCAAAAACACGCCCCCGGCTACGAACCGCCCAAATTGCCCGCCGGCACCAAGGTGCTGCTCCACGGCCACTGCCACCACAAGGCCATCCTCAAGCTGGGGGACGAGGAAGCCATCCTTAGACGCATGGGCGCCGAGCTGAAAACCCTGACCGACGCCGGCTGCTGCGGCATGGCGGGTCCGTTCGGGTTCGAGGCGGACAAGTTCGAGGTCAGCCAGGCCATCGGCGAGCGCGTTCTGCTGCCCGAGGTGCGCCGGGCCGGCCCGGACGACATCGTGTTGACCGACGGTTTTTCGTGTCAGGAGATGATCACGCAAAATCTGTCTGACCGGAAGCCGCGGCACTTGGCCGAGGTCATGCAGATGGCGTTGCGCGGGAACGTGAAAGATTAGGTTCGTCGCGCCAAACGGCGGTGGTGGCGCTCTGGCTTCTACCGGTTCTCCCACCGCGGCGTGCCTTTGTTCACGAACGCCTCCACCCCGCGGCGGAAATCCTCGCTGCCGTAACACGTCTCGATCAAATCCGCGGCCTCCGCCCGCGGGTCGGTTTCCAAACGCTGCAGCATCTCCCGGGTGACCCGCATGGTGATCGGCGCGTGACCCAACAACCGGCCGCACAACTCCTCGACCCGCGCGTCCAAGTCCCCGGGAGCCACCACGGCGGCGAGGTAGCCGGTGGGCGCCAGCTCTTCCGCCGTGGGCATCTCGGCGAGGACCAGCATTCGCTTGACCCAGCTCACACCCAACGTGGCGCAGAGCCGGCGCAGGTTGGCCGAGGACAGGCAGTTGCCCACCGTCCGCGCGATGGGCACCCCGAAGCGCGCCCCGGCCGCGGCGATCCGCACGTCGCAGGCGTTGGCGATGGCCAACCCCCCGCCGACCGCCCAGCCCTCCACGACCGCGACCGTGGGCACCCGCAACGTTTCGACGGCGGCGACGTATCGGTCCACGCGCTCCTCGTAGGCGACCCCGTCCCGGCCGGAGGTGAACTGCCGGAACTGCTCGATGTCGGTGCCGGCCACGAACGCCTTGCCGCCGGCCCCGCGCAGGGTGGCCACACGGACGGCGGGGTCCGCGTTGACGCGCGCGCAACCCTCGGCCAGGTCGTCATACATCCGCCACGTCATGGCGTTGCGCGCCGCCGGCCGGTCGAAGGAAAACCGCGCGACCGCCCCTTCAACCGTTAACCGCACCCGGCCTTCCTCCCCGGCCGCGCTCATAGCGCGAAGGCGCCTCCCGCGCGCAACGTTTCCACGTCCAACCCCGCCTCCGCCAGCACCTCGTCGGTGTGCTCACCCAACAACGGCGGGTGTCGGCGCACCTGCGGCGGGGTAGCGGAGAACTTCACCGGGAAGCCGATGTTCGGGACGCTGCCCTCCACCGGGTGCGGGATTTCCATCCGCATCTGCCGGTGTCGGCCGTGGGGGCTGTCGAACGCCTCCGGGTAGGTGTTCAGCCGGCCGGCGGGGATGCCGGCGGCGAGGAGTTCGCGCTCCCACTCGGCGGCCGGCTTGGCGGTGAAACTCTGCTCCAACTCCGCGATGAGCGCCTCCCGGTTCGCCAGCCGGGCGCGGTTGTCGGCGAAGCGCGGGTCGTTCAACAGCTCCGGGCGGTCCAGCGTCTCGCAGAGCCGTTGCCAGAGCCGCTGGTTGGTGGCGCCCATCACGAAATAACCGTCCGCTGCCCGCACGGCCTGGTAGGGCGCGCTCATCTTGTTGGACGTGCCGACCGGCGTGGGCACCCGGCCGGTGCCCCAGTATTCCGAGGTGTCCCAGATGGAGAACGCCAGCGCGGCGTCGAACAGCGAGGCGTCAATGTATTGGCCCTGACCCGTTTCCCGCTGGCCGATGGTCGCGCTCAGGATGGCATAGACGGCGAACAGCGCGCAGCCGATGTCCGCCACCGGCACGCCCGCCTTCACCGGCGGTCCGCCGGGGTAGCCCGTCACGCTCATCACCCCGGACATCGCCTGCGCCATCAGGTCGAACCCCGGCCGGTCCGCCCACGGGCCGCTCTGCCCGAAGCCGGAGATGCTCGCATACACCAGCCGCGGGTTGATCTCGCGCAGCGTCTCGTAGCCGCAGCCCAGCTTTTTCATCACGCCGGGGCGGTAGTTTTCCACGAGGATGTCCGCGGTCTCCGCCAGCCGGTGGAACGCCTCCCGGCCGGCGGCGCTCTTGAGGTTCAGGGTCACGCTGCGCTTGTTGCGGTTCATGTTCAGGAACCCCATGCTGTCGTTGCCCTTCATCTTAAACCCCATCGCGCCGCGGGTTTGGTCGCCGGTGCCGGGCGGCTCGATCTTGATGACGTCTGCCCCCAGGTCGGCGAGCAGCATGGTGCAGAACGGGCCGGCCATGACCTGGCTCACGTCGAGCACCCGGAGGTGAGCCAGGGGCAGGGGAGGGGCCGTTCCGTTTGGCGAGCTTGGGGAGGAGGGATGCACGGGGGTGGGGGGCGAAGCGGGGAACGCGCTCTCCCCTTGATTCGGACGAGGGACCCCGCCAGACCGGCTCTCCCGGTGGACGACCGACACCTCACTCGTCCTCCGGCCCAAAGGGGGTTCCGGTGCGAATCCCTTCGTCATCCGTCCGGTCGTTCCCCCGTCACATCCCCCATGAAAACCTACCGCATCGCGGTCATCCCCGGCGACGGCATCGGCAAGGAAGTCATGCCCGAGGGCATCCGCGTGCTGGAAGCCGCGGCGGGCAAGTTCGGCTTCGGCTTCGAGTGGCAACACCTCGACTGGAGCTGCGAGGTTTACCACCGCACCGGCCGCATGATGCCCCCGGACGGCCTGGAACAGATTCGCGGGCACGACGCCATCTTCCTCGGCGCGGTCGGCTTTCCCGGCGTGCCCGACCATGTTTCCCTCTGGGGTCTGCTCATCCCCATCCGCCGCCAGTTCCAGCAATACGTCAGCCTGCGGCCCGTGCGGCTGATGCCCGGCATCCGCTCACCCCTGGCCGGGCGCGGGCCGGGGTCCATTGACTTCTGGGTCGTGCGCGAGAACTGCGAGGGCGAATACTCCAACGCCGGTGGCCGCCTCCACGAGGGCACCCCCTACGAGATGGCCATCCAGGAAACCGTGCTCACCCGCATGGGCACCGACCGCATCCTGCGCTACGCCTTTGAGCTGGCCCAGAGCCGGCCGAAAAAACACCTGACCTCCGCGACCAAGAGCAACGGCATCTCCATCACCATGCCGTATTGGGACGAGCGGGTCGCCGCGATGGGCAAACAGTTTCCCGACGTGGAGGTGGACCAGTTCCACATTGACATCCTCACCGCGCACTTCGTCCAGCACCCGGACTGGTTCGACGTGGTCGTCGGCTCGAACCTCTTCGGCGACATCCTCAGCGACCTCGGCCCGGCCTGCACCGGCACCATCGCCATCGCCCCGAGCGCGAACCTCAACCCGGAGCGGGAGTTCCCGTCCATGTTCGAGCCCGTGCACGGCTCCGCGCCGGACATCGCCGGCCGGGGCGTCGCCAACCCCATCGGCCAGGTCTGGAGCGGGGCGATGATGCTGGAACACCTCGGCGAACGGGAAGCCGGCGCGGCCGTGGTGCGCGCCGTTGAAACCGTGCTGGCCGACCCCGGTGCCCCGCACACCCGCGACATCGGCGGCACGGCTCGCACCGAGGACCTGGGCAGAGCCATCGCGGGGGCGGTTTAGATCCCGGGGGCCGTTCCCTCCGCGTCGGACCGCGGCAGCACCCGGCGGCCCGGAGCGGGTCAAAACAAGTTGATCACCCGCAGGCGCAGGAAGCCGGCGACCGACCCGAGATGGATCGGGGCGCCGTCGCACACCGTCACGGTTTCGGTGCCGTCGCCGTTGGGGACCGTCGCGAACGGCCCCTCG
>CAXTFX010000107.1:0-11202 GCA_964243185.1 uncultured Chthoniobacterales bacterium | reverse complement strand
CGCTCGGCACGCACGAGCGGTTCATCGGGTTCCTCATCGAACACTACGCCGGCAACTTCCCCCTCTGGCTCGCGCCCGAGCAGGTCCGCGTGTTGCCGTTGTTGTCCGGCAAGGATGAGGAGCAGGACCGGCTGTTGCTCCACTACGTCAAAGGCATCCACCACGAACTCCGCCACGAGGGCGTGCGCGCGACGCTGGACGATTCCGTGGATCACATCAAAGCGAAGATTGCCCGCGCCGAGGAGATGAAGGTCCACACGATGCTCGTCGTCGGCGCCCGCGACCTGGACGCCGGCGTGGTGTCCGTGCGCGTGCACGGCAAGGGCAACGTCGGCGCCAAGCCGCACCGCGAGGTGATAGCGGACATCGTGCAGGAGATCAAAGAACGGCGGGCGTAAACTGCTTCACGACCATGCAACCCGGCGAGGAATTCAAGCCGCTGATGGACGCCGTCTTCCGCGACAAAGTGCGTTGGGCGCGGATGGAAACGCCCGAACGCAAGTTCATGGATGGTTTGGAGTTGTTTGAGGTCGCGCTGCAACGGATGCGGGGGGGCGTGCACTCCGAGTTTCCCGCTTATACCCCCGAGCAGGTCGAAGTGGAAGTAAACCGGCGCATCCGACGCATCCGCCAAATTGAGGAACACGGCTTCTACCGTTCCCAGGAAAACGCATGAACTCGCAGAAAGCGGTCTGCCGCACCCTGGATGCCCTGACCGAAGCCGGCATCGCGCACATGGTCACCGGCGGGCTGGTCGCCAACGCCCACGGCATCGCGCGTTCCACCAAGGACGCTGACATCGTCATTCGAGTCGAGAACCGCACCTTCGCGGCCTTTGCCCGTGCCTTGCCTCCGGAACTGGTGCTCGATGGACAAATGTCGTTCGAGACGATCACCGGGTCGCAACGGCAGATCATCGAGTTGGTCGGTTCGCCTTTCCGAATCGAGCTTTTCTTCCTCGGCAGCGACGCGCACCACCAAGAGCGGTTCAAACGACGCATCCGCAAGTTCCTCCCCGACATGGAGCGGGAAGCCTGGATGGCGAGCGCGGAGGATATGGTTATCCAAAAGCTGCGCTGGAATCGGGACAAGGACCGGGAAGACGCGAAGAACATCATCGGCGTCCAGGGCGACCGCTTGGATTGGCCCTACATCGAACGCTGGTGCGATGAGCATGGCACGCGCGAGCGTTTGGAGGAGATGCGTCGCGCGATCCCGCCGGAGTGAGAGCCGGCCGCGTTACCCGCGCCGGATCTCTGTCGCCACACCGCCACCCACCTGCCGAGGAGACCCGTCCTGAGCAGTGCCATCGTCGCCGGCTAGGCACGGGGCAGCCCGCGGCGAGCAAGAGTTCGCCACGCTCGCTTACTTTCTCCCCTATGGTATGCCTGCACCCGTAGGAGAGCATGGAACCGGTCCCCCCGTCTCACCCCCAACGCCGCAGTTTCTGGAGGAACCCCTCTGTGCTCGTGGTCTCCGTCGCCCTGCACCTGCTCTTCGGCGCGGGCGCCACGTATTGGGTCGTCTCCCGACAGACCGCCGCACGGAAGCTGACCTTCCAGGCCGGGCCGCCGAATCCGGCCAAGGGGCAGCGAGCATTGGAGCATCGCGTCCAACTGGCCAGGCAACGCCAGCACCCGCCGCCGGCCGCGGCGCCCCGGCGGGTCGCCCTCACCTCGCCGGCGAAGGTCGAGCTGCCGCCGATGCCCGTTTCCCCGGTCAGGGCCCCGGCGCCCGCGCCCGGCCGGCTGGCGGCGATGACAATGGCCCTCGGCCCGGCGGGGTTCAGCGCGCCGGGTGCGGGCGGAGCGGCGGGCGGGGGCGTCGGCGGGTTGAGCTTCTTCGGCATCCGCGACGCGGGGCGGGACGTGGTGGTGATGATTGACGTTTCGGATTCCATGTTCACCCGCACGGGTGACGCCGCGAACCGCAAGCTGGCCAAAAACGGCACCGAGCAGAGCTTCCAGGCCGTGCGTGACGAGGCGGGCAAGCTCCTGAAAACGCTCCCGCCGGGCGGGCGCTTCGGCATCGTGCGCTGGTCGGGCGGGGCTTACCCGTGGCGGTCGGAACTCGTTGGCGCCACGCCCAACAACGTCGCCGACGCCCTGGCGCACCTGCGCGACGAGGTGGACTTCAAAACCGCCAAACCCCGCGACGGCCGCCCCGGCGGCACGCGCACGGACCTCGCCCTGGAGGAAGCCTTCAAACTGCGGCCAGAGGTCATCTACATCCTCACCGACGGCAACGCGACCGAGGCTCAACCCGGTGGCGGGCTGCGGGAGATGCCCCCGGAACAGGTCTGGAACGCCGCCGAGGCGGGGCAGAGAACGGCCGGGGCCAAGCGCGCCCGGCTCCATGTCATCTATTATCTCACCGGCGCCGACCGGGACGACGAATGGGCAATGTTGACGGCGTTGGCGACTAAGAACGGCGGCCAGTTCCGCACGGTGGACGCGCCGGGGCGCAGGGGGAGGTGAAGTTGGAAGACTGAAAGAAGGGAGACCAGAAAAAGCGGCCCCCGGCGGCTCGCCATCGCGGCTTCTTTTTCTCCGCGTCTCCCCTCTCCCCTCTTTCAGTCTTGCCTTCTCAATACCCCGCCGCCTGCCCGTCCTTGCGGCTCTCGCTGGCGCCGACATAGACGCGCTGGCCGTCGTGGGTTTCGACCTTGATCGCCTGGTAGCCGCCGTAGCCGCCCACGTCGAAGCGCACGTCGTGACCCTTCTTCCGCAGCTCGCGCACGGTTTCCCACGGCACGCCGCTCTCGACCTCCACGTAGCCGCCGGCGTCGGTCATGCGGTCGCCCGTCGGTTCGTTGTCGCCTTCGTGCTGCCAGCGGGCGGCGTCGCCGGCTTCCTGCACGCCGAGGCCGAAGTCGATGAGGTTCGTTAACACCTGGACGTGCCCCTGCGGCTGCATCCCGCCGCCCATCACGCCGAAGGCCAGCCAGGGTTGGTTATCCCTCATCACGAAGCCGGGGATGATCGTCTGGAACGGGCGCTTGCCGGGGGCGTAGACGTTGGCGTGACCGGGCTCCATCGCATACAGCTCGCCGCGGTCCTGGAACATGAAGCCCAGGCCGGGCACGACGACGCCGGAACCCATGCCGCGGTAGTTGCTCTGGATGAGACTCACCATGTTGCCCTCGTCGTCGGCGGTGGTCATGTAAATGGTGTCGCCGTCCTTGAGCGCCGGGTTGCCGGGCGCAACCTGGCGGGCGGCGCGGTCGGGGTTGATCAGCTTGCGGCGCTCGGCGGCGTATTCCTTCGACAACAGGCCGGCGAGCGGGATTTTGGAGAACTCCGGGTCGGCGTAGAATTTCGCGCGGTCGGCGAAGGCGATCTTCTTGGCTTCGATCATCGCGTGAAAAGCCTGGGCAGACTGGAAGCCCATCGCCTTGAGGTCGAAACCTTCGAGGATGTTCAGTATTTGCAACGTCGCGATGCCCTGCGAGTTCGGCGGCAGTTCATAGACTTCGTAGCCGCGGTAGTTAACCTTCGCGGGCTCCACCCAGGTCGAAGTGTGGCGCTCAAAATCCACCTTTCGCAGATAACCGCCGTTGGCCCGCATGAAGGCATCAATTTTGTCGGCAACCTCCCCCTTGTAATAGGCATCGCGCCCCTGCTCGGCGATGAGTCGGAGCGTGCGGGCGAGCGCGGGGTTTTTGAAAATGTCACCCTTCGCCGGCGCGCGGCCTTTCCCGTCCAACGTGTAGGTTTCCAGGAACGCGCCCGGCTGGGTCTTATAAATGGGAACGCCGCGACCCCAGTAGTAGGCGATGAGCTCCGTGACGGGAAAGCCTTCCTCCGCGTAACGGATGGCGCCGGTGAGGTCCTCGGCCAGCGGGAGTTTGCCGAATTTATCGTGGAGTTGCTGCCAGGCGTCCACGCAGCCGGGGACGGAGATGGGCAGCATCCCGAGCGGCGGGATGGTGGTGCGGTGGAGTTTATCCAACTCCGCCTTCATCCCGTCGTAGGACAGGCCCAGCGGGGCGCGGCCGGAGCCGTTAAGGCCGTAGAGTTTGTTCTCCTTCGCGACGTAAACGATGGCGAAGAGGTCCCCGCCGATGCCGTTGGAAACGGGCTCCATCAGGCCGAGGACGGCGTTGGCCGCGATGGCGGCGTCCACGGCGCTGCCGCCGCGCTGGAGGATGTTCAGGCCGACCTGGGTTGCCGCGGGGACGCTCGTGCAAACCATCCCGTGCCGGGCCAGCACCTCCGAGCGGGTGGCGAAGGCCCGGCCCGTGACGCGGTCCACCTGGGCGCGGGCGGCGGCGGCGGGAGCGAGGGTCAGCAGCAGGAGGAGCGAGAGGCGGGAAAGGTTCACCCCCTAGGAAACGTGGGTTCTCCCCTCGTCGGATGGCGCGGGCGTCGCCGACCTCAACCCCGCCGCCGGGACCGCCGACTCCGGCTGGCGGTGTGCCGGCTCCGACCGCCGCGGTGGTGGCTGCTGGAATAATGCCGCCCGCCCCCGCGGGAGGAGCGGCTGTAGTGGGCGTGCCGCCCGCCCCGGCCGTGGTGCCGGTAGCTGGCGTAGTGACGGTGCCGCCCGCCCCCGCCGCCGCGGGAGAGCCGCTCGGTGGTCACGGGCGGTTGGTAGCCGAGGTCGGCGAGGTTGCCGGCGCGCTGTTGGGCCGCGAGGCCGTTCGCGATGGCGTCCGCCAGCTCCTGGCGGTAACGGCCGCCGGCGATGCGGCGCTCCTCGTCCCCGTTGGTCAGGAAGCCCCCCTCCACCAGCACGGCGGGGATGCCCGCGCGGCGGATGACGTAGAACGGCCGGCGGCGCAGGGACCGGTCCTCGGTGCTCATGCTGGCCACGACCTCCTGGTGAATCCGGGCGGCGAGGGCGAAGGAGTCCCCGCGGTAGTAGTAGGTCTCGATGCCGTGCGCCCCCTCGCGCGGGGCGCTGTTGAAGTGCACGGACACGAACACGGCGCGCCGCGGGTTGAAGCTGTAGGTCGCCCCGACGCGCTGGGAGAGGGAGATGAAATCGTCCGTGGTGCGCGTCATGACGACGCGCAAACCGCGCCCGCGCAGGTTGCGCTCCAGGCGGCGGGCGGTGTCGAGCGTGGCCTCCTTCTCGGCGATGCCCTGCTGGCCGGGGACGCCGCCGCGGTCGTGCCCGCCGTGGCCGGCATCCACGATCACGGTGTCGAAGCCGCGCACATCCTGGGCTTCCAGCCCGGCCAACGGGAGGCAAAGGCCCGCGAGCGCGGGCAACGCGGCGAGGCGGAGACGGCGGAGGAAAAAGTGGTTCATGCCCTGGATGACCAAGGACGCGCGGACAGGAAAAACCGGGGCCGACGCGGGTCGCGCTCGACTATCCGCCGGGGGCCGGGAGCGTCAAGGGAGCAGGGCGGCGGAACGCGGCCGGAGGGGCACGCCCCGTCGTGCCCGCCGTCCTACGAAACAGACGCCCTGCTCGAAAACGGCGGGCACGACGGGGCGTGCCCCTCCCGAGGCAGAAAATTACCGCGTTAGCTCCTCCGCCAAGGCCCCGGCGTCATACACCTGGCGCAGGGCTTCGAGGATGGCGCGGCTGTTGACGGACACGGCGCGGGCTTCCTTCTCCGTGTAGGCGTAGTCCAGCGGCAGGGACTGGAGGTTGCCGTCGAAGATGATGCCGACGAACTCGTTATCCTTGTTGACCACGGGGCTGCCGGAGTTGCCGCCGATGATGTCGGCGGTGGAGACGAAGTTGAACGGCGTGTTCGGGTCGAGCTTGCCCCGACGCTCCACCCAGCGGGCGGGCAGGTCGAAGGGCGGCTGGTTGTGGTGCTCGGCGGCGCGGGCGTAGAGGCCGGCGAAGTTCGTCTGCGCGGGCACGGGCTGGCCGTTTTCCTCGTAACCCTTCACGGGGCCGTAGGACAGGCGCAGGGTGAAGGTAGCGTCGGGATAGGTGCTGGCGCCCTCGAGGGCGAAGCGCGCCTTGGCGATCTCGCCGTAAGCCTGCTTCTGCACCTCGTCCTGCTCGTCGCGGACCTTGCGGGTGGCGCGGGCGGTGGCGTCAATGGCGGCGGCGAGGTCGAGCATGGGGTCTTTGGCTTCGTTGAGGGCTTGGATGCCGCCTTGGTAAAGGCGTTTGCGGACGGCCACGTCCTTCAACTTGGTGCCGCGGACCAGCTCGGCGGCGCGCTCACGCGGGCTCTGGTTGTTGAGCACGGTCTGAACGAGCGGGTCGCCCGCGCCGAGCTGGCCGGCGAGGTCGGTCAGGCTGTCAGCGAGGGTGAGAATCTCGTAGTCGTCGTAGAGCGGCTCCTCGGAGAAGAGTTGGAGCTCGAGGGACGGGCGGCTGCTCTCGCGGAACTCGGGCAGGCGTTCGCCGTTGGGCTTGGGCCGTTCGGCGCCGGCGCGCAGGAGGGTGCGGGCGACGCGGAAGAGCTGGGAGTTGAACGCGGCGGCCCCGCCGCGGGCGCCCTCGAACTGGTCGAAGAGCCGGGAGTTGTTTCGCAGGGTGCTGCCGGCGCGCTCGATGCGCTCGTAGGCCCCGAGGGCGGCGGCGTGGCGGCCGCCCTCGGCGTGGGCGATGCCGTCGCGCAGCTTGGCCTCGCGGTCCTGGAGCCCGTTGAAGAAGTCGGGGTCCAGCAGGCCGGCGAGCTGGCCCTCGCGCGCCTTGCGGGAGTTCTGGATGCCGAAGAGGTCCTCGCGGGCCTTGCGGGCGTTCTCGAGGGAGCGTTCGCTGTAGGAGGTCAGGAGCGTTTCCCGCCGGTAGAGCCGGGTGAGGGTGCGGGGGACGACGCGGTCACGGGCGTCGGCGAGCTCGGACACGGTGAGCTGCCGGTCGGTGCGGCCGGGGTGGCCGGAGACGAAGGTCAACTCGCCGTCGGCGGGGCCGTGGGGGTTGACGCGCAGGTGATGCTCAACCTTCGCGGGCTGGCCGTTCTCGTAGGCGCGGAAGATGCAGACGTCGAGGTCAAAGCGGGGATACTCGAAGTTGTCCGGGTCCCCGCCGTAGAAGGCGATCTGCTGTTCCGGGGCGAAGACGAGGCGGACGTCGTCGTAACGCTTGAAGCGGTAGAGGTGATAGAGGCCGCCCTGGAAGAGGGTGACGACGTCGGAGCGCAGGCCGGTCTGGTCTTTGCTCTCCTTCTCGATGTCCGCGATGACGGCGCGGCGGGCGAGTAAGGACTGCTCGGCGTTGAGGTTGGACTTGACGGCGGCGTTCACGCGGGCCGTCACGTCCTCGATGGACATGAGGACGTTGAGCTCCAGGTCCAGGCAGCGCTTCTCCTCGGCGCGGGTCTGGGCGTAGAAGCCGTCGCGCAGGTAGTTGTGCTGGGCGTCGCCGAACTTCTGGAGGGCGTCGGCGCCGACGTGGTGGTTGGTGATGGCCAGCCCATCGGCGGAGACGAACGAGCCGGAGCCGCCGGAGTTGAAGCGCACGCTGGACTTCTGGAGATTTTCCAACCACGCCGGGGAAGGCTCGAAGCCGTAGGTCTGTTTGAGTTGTGGGAGGGGCGGGGCGTTAAAGAGCCACATCCCCTCGTCCGCCCGGAGGGCGGGGACGGCGAGCAGGGCGGCAACGGCAAACAGGGCGGGGGAACGAAGACGGAAGCGGAGGCGACGCATGGTAGGATGCATCGCGCGGGGTGGGGGGAGCGGTTGTCGGAGGGAAGACTGAAAGACGCGGAGACGAGAAGACGCGGAGACCAGCGAAGCAAAACTCGGCGGCTCTGTCGTCCCCACTCTTTCTCCGCGTCTCCGCGTCTCCGCGTCTTTCAGTCTTCCCTCTACCGTCCTCCGCTGAAGCGCGGGTCGTTGCTCAGGGCGCCGAGGGCGCTGTGGCTTTCCCAGTCGGAAGGCTTGTTCCAGGGCACGCTGCTCACGCGCTGGTTCTCGGGGATCATCGCGGTGTTGTCCACGGGCGCGCCTTCGTTGGTGCAAGCCCCCAGGCTGGCGAGGAGGGGCAGCGCGAGGAGGCAGAGACGGAGGGAGGGTTTCTTCATCATGGGTGAGGGTAAGATAACCCGGTCAGCGGCGCACGGGCTCGTTGCCGGCGTAAATGACGCGGTCGCCGCGCTGGACGGAGACGCCGGGGGGCACGGAGTTGGGCACGATGTCGGCGATGCTCTGGCCGGGCTCGACGGAGGTGACGCGCACCTTGCCGACCATGCTGCCGCCGCGGGTGATGATCATCTCCGCGTTGTTGATCACGCCCTGGCGGTCGCCGAGGTCGAGGACGACGAAGTTCCAGTTGAGGTCCACGGCGCGGACGGAACCGGAGAGACCCTGGGCCATCACGCCCGCCGCGCGGCGCTGCTCGCGAGTGCGGAGCTCGCGGGCGGCCTCCTCGGCCGTTTTGGCCACCGCCTGGAGGGACTGCTGGATCTGCCGGGCCTCGGCGACCTGGGCTTCGAGCTCGCGGATCCGGTTGTCCTTTTCGACGGTGACGTTGGACATGGACTCGCCGCTCGGCGTCGCGGGGATCTTGGATTTGAGCAGTTCCAACTCGGCCGTGGCGGCGGCGATCCTGGTGGCGTTCTCCTCCGCGGCAGACTTGGCGCTGGCGGCCTCCTGGGTGGCGGTGGCCAGCTTGCCCTGGAGGTCCGCGGCGTTCTTGTTGGCGGCTTCGAGCTGGCCCTGGCTGGCCCGGAGGTCCCTGGCCGTCTTGTCGGCGCGGTCCGCGCTCACCTTGGCTTTCTGGTCGGATTCCACCCGGGCGGTCTGGGTGGTCTTCAGCCGGTTCATGTTCAAGATGCCCAGAGCGGTGGAGGCCAGGAGCAGGACTCCGGCGGCGAGGAGGAGGACTTTGGCGAGGGGCATACGACGACGGCGGCGAGGGGTGGCGGGGGGGAACAGTGCGAACCAGGCAGGCGCGGGGCAGGGTTTTGGCAGGCCGCGACCGAGAGCGCAAGAAAAAAGATTTCCCTCTGAAGGCAACCCCCTTCCCCGGGGAAAGCACGGGCCGGCGCACGAGCTTTTTTCCACGTTGCGACCGGGCCCCGGACGCGCTTACAGTGCCCGTGCCAGGGACGATGGATGTCCGCCTGACAAACCCCGCCAGGGCCGGAAGGCAGCAACGGTAGTCTGAGCGGCCATGCCGTCGCTCTCTGGCGCTTTTGTTTGAAGTCGGAACGTGGAAGTGGGAAGTCGGAAGTGACCGGAAGGCTCGGGTCGCCACTTCCCGCTTCCGCGTTCCGAGTTCCCACTTTCATGAACGTTCTCGTCACCGGCGGAGCCGGCTTCATCGGCTCGCACCTGGTCGAACGGCTCCTGGCCAACGGTCACGGCGTGGCGGTGTTGGACGACTTCAACGACTACTACGACCCGTCGCTCAAACGGGGCAACCTCGCGGCGGTGCGCGGGCGGATCACCCTGCACCGTGCGGACCTGCGCGACGCGGGAGCCGTCGAGCGCATCGTGGCCGGCGGGCGGTTTGACGCCGTCGTTCACCTCGCGGCCCGCGCCGGGGTGCGGCCGAGCATCCAGCAGCCCCGGCTCTACGTGGAAACCAACGTCGGCGGCACGCTCAACCTGTTGGAATCCGCCCGCGGCGCCGGGGTCGGCACGTTCGTGTTCGCGTCGTCCTCGTCGGTCTACGGGTTGTGCCCGGAGGTGCCGTTCCGGGAGGATTACCCGCTGCTGCGGACGATCTCGCCCTACGCGGCGACCAAGCTCGCGGGGGAGGGTTTGTGCTCCAACTACGCGCACCTCCACGGGATGCGCGTGGCCTGTTTGCGCTTCTTCACCGTCTATGGCCCCCGGCAGCGGCCGGACCTGGCCATCCACGACTTCACCCGGCGCATCTGGCGCGGCGAGCCGATCCGCCAGTTCGGCGACGGCTCGACCCGGCGGGATTACACCTTCGTGGACGACACCATCCAGGGCGTCGTCGCCGCCCTGCGTCACGCCCACGCCGCGCCGGCGGGTGAGTTCGACGTGTTCAACCTCGGGGAAAGCGAGACGACGCCCTTGCGCGAGCTGATCCACCTCATCGAGGAGGCCGTGGGGAAACGGGCCAAGATCGAGCGCCACCCCGAGCAGCCCGGCGACGTGCCGTTGACCTGCGCGAGCATCGAGAAGTCCCGGCGCGTCCTCGGCTACGACCCGCAAACGTCCATCCGCGAAGGCATCCCGCGCTTCGTGGCGTGGTTCCTCGCCCAGAATCGGCCCGCCGCCGCCGCCCCGGTCCCCCGCGCGCTGGCCCACGCGGAGGTCCGGCCGTGAGCGGGGCGCGCGCCGGCTTTGACGCGGTCGAGCTCCTGCGCGAGCTCGTCCGCATCCCCAGCGTCAACCCCCATGGCGATCCCGGCACGGACGCGGCCAACACCGGCGAGGCGCGCGTGGCCGCCTGGGTCGCCGAACGTCTGGCGAGCCTCGGCGCCAGCGTCGAACTGCGGGACGTGCTCCCCGGCCGCCCCAACGTCCTGGCCCGTTTCCCGACCGACCGACCCCCCGACCGGGGCGCCGTGCTCTTCGCCCCGCACACGGACACCGTTTCCGTCGCGGGCATGACGGTGGACCCGTTCGGCGGCGAGGTCCGCGACGGCCGTTTGCGGGGCCGCGGGGCGACGGACACCAAGGGCACGCTGGCCGCCATGCTCGCGGCGCTCGCCGATTTGGGGGACGATCTGCCCCGGTTGGGGCGCGAAATCTGGTTCGCCGGCCTGATGGGGGAGGAGGCGGGCAACGAGGGCGCCCACGCCGTCGCCACCGACCCGGAGTGGCGCCGGGCCGCGTTCGCCGTCGTCGGAGAGCCGACCGGTTGCGATATCGTCCGCGCGCACAAGGGCGCCCTGTGGCTGCGGCTGCGGACCGTGGGCCGGGCCGTCCACGGCGCGCACCCGGAGCGCGGGGAAAACGCCGTTTACAAGATGGCTGACGTGCTCCGGGCCGTGCGCGACGAACTCATGCCGGCCTTTGCCCGCGAGCCCGACCCGCTCCTCGGTCCGGCGACGGCCAACGTCGGCACCGTCCACGGCGGCAGCAAGATCAACATCGTCCCGGACCGTTGCGAAGCGGAACTCGACCTCCGCACGGTCCCCGCGCAGGGCCGCGCCGGGTTTGTGGACGAAGTGGTCGCGTTGTTAAGAAAATCCTGCCCGGACCTGCAAGCCGACCTCATCCGCCGCCACCATCCGCTCGACACCGACGCCGGGCACTGGGGCGTGCGCGCGTTGGAGGCAGCGGGCGGAGAATGCGTCGGTGCGCCGTGGTTCTGCGACGGGAGCATCCTCGCGGCGGAGGGCGGCATCCCCAGCGTGGC
>CAXTFX010000106.1:0-11292 GCA_964243185.1 uncultured Chthoniobacterales bacterium | reverse complement strand
CAGGGTCCACGCGGCGGGGACGGCGTGGGCCTGCTCGAAGAAGATCGTCCGCACGCTGCCCGCCGCCAGCAGGACGGCCGCCACCAGCAGGGCGCCCGCGACGAGGACGGCGCTGACGGGCTCGGCCTTGCCGTGGCCGAAGGGGTGGTTGGCGTCCGGCCCGCGCCCGGGATACGTCAGCCCGCCCCAGATGATGAGCGAGCCGGCCACGTCCAGCCCGCTCTCGATGCCGTCGGCCGCCAGCGCGAAGGAGCCGCCCGCCGCCGCCGCCAGCAGCTTGCCGGCGGCGAGCAGAGCGTTGACCGCCGCGCCGGCCAGGGCCCACCGGCGCGCGGCGCGGGCGGGATCAGGGACGACGGTCATACGACAGGGGGAGCGTTAACCGCAAAACGCGCAAAAGGCGTCACAAAAAGCGGGGCGTCCCGAATCCCCGTCGCGTTTTGGGTTCTTTGCGCCCCACCGCTACCCGCGGCGCGCGCCTGCCACGCCGGCGGGCTAAACGATGATGCCCCCACGCTCACCGCCGCCGCCGCCGCTGCCGGCCGTTACCCAATCCAGGTAGGCGGGGAGCCCGGCGGCCACGGGCAGGGCGACGATCTCGGGCAGCTCGTAGGGGTGCAGCCCGCGCAGGCGGGTTTCCAGTTCCGGGTAGGTCGCGCGGGCCGTCTTGAACACGGCCAGCACTTCCGTGACCTCCTCCGTCCGCCCCTCCCAGACGTAGAGGGAAGTCGCCCCGGGCAGGAGGTTCGCGCAGGCCGCCAGCCCTTCCCCGACCAGGACGCGGGCAACCTCGCGGGCCTTGGCGTCGTCGGGAAACGTGGAAAGGACCAACAGGACGTCGTCGGGCGTGGTCATGGGTTGGCAGTTACTCGAACCGCAACGCCCGCACCGGGTCCATCCGCGCGGCCACCCAGGCCGGGAGCAGCGCCGCCAGCGAGCAGATGGCGAAGGCGCACACGCAGATGATCGCCACGTCGCCGGGGACGGTGTGGGCGGGAATCTTGTCCAGCCCGTAAATTTTCGCCGGGAACAGCTCGATGCCCAAAGCCGAGGCCAGCCAGTCCTTGAACGGGTTACGCACGGCCAGGATGCCCAGGCCGAGGCCGATGCCGCTCAACACGCCGAAGAACGCGACGACGACGCCCTGCGCCAGGAACACGCGGGCAACCTGCCCGGTGTCCGCCCCGAGCGCCTTCATGATGCCGATGTCCCGGGTTTTCAGCATCGTCACGGTGATGAGCGTGACCATCACGCAGAAGGCGGCGACGACGATGAGGAACATCAGGATGATGAACATCGTGATGCGCTCGACCCGGACCGTGGTGAACAACTGCGCGTTCTGCTCCATCCACGTTTGCACGTTGAACAGCGGGCCGCCGACGGGCAGGCGCGCGACGACGGCGTCCTTCACGCGGTCGGCCTGATACGGGTCCGCCGCCTTGGCCGTCAGCCCGTGGATGGCGTCGCCCAGGCCGTAGAGCTCCTGGCCAAGGTAGAGCGGCACGAACACGATCTCCGAGTCGTAGAGGAAACGGCCGCTGCTGAAAATGCCCGTCACGGTGACGGTCTTGGGCAGGATGGCCTGGCGCAGGTCGGCGATGTCCTCCTTCTTCGCGCCGCTTTTTTCCAGGTCGTCAAGCCGGCGCATCATCTCGTTAAAATTTCCCGGCGAGTAGAGCGTGATCTGGTCGCCGACCTTCGCGTCCAGGCTCCGGGCCAGCTCCATGCCGATGACACAGTTGTCCCCGTCCAGGTCGAACCCGCCGCCGGCCCGGCCGGTCTCCCCGCCGGGCCGGTCGTGATACATCCCGGGCGAGGCGATGTCCGTGACGAGCGGCTCCAGCTTCGGGTCCACGCCGCGGATCTTGGGCACGGCGCGCTTGTTCTGGAACTCCACGACCACCGGGCCGACGACGAAGGGCGCCGCCGCCGTGACCCCGGGCGTGCCGCGGACGATGGGCAGCAGAGCGCGCCAGCCGTCCATCACGTCGTTGTCCTGGGAGATGAAAAGGTGCGCGTCGAAGCCGACGATCTTTTCCTTCATCTCCCGGTCAAAGCCCGTCATCACCGAGGTGACGACGATCAGCACGGCGATCCCCAGGGTGACGCCGAGGACGGAGATGACGGAGATGATCGCCAGGAACGCCCGCCGGGGGACGAGGTAACGCAGGGCGAGGAAGAGGCTGAAGGAGCGGGACAAGGGGGAAAAAAGGTGGAGGTGGCCCCCGGCCGGGGCGAGCGGAAAGTAGCCCCGGCGGCCGGCCGGGGAAAACGCGAAGGTGGGCGGACCCCGGCGAAGAGGCGGGTCTTCCCAGGTGGACGGCGCGGTTTGCCTTCGGCGTTACCTTCCGTTCGCCCGCCATGCTCTTCCACGACATTACCCTCGTCCTCCCCGACCGGCTCGTCCCCGGCGGCTGGCTGCGCGCGGACCCCGACACCGGCCGCATCGCCGCCCTCGGCGGCCCGGAAGCGCCGCCGGCCCCGCCGCTCCCCGGTCGTGGCGAAGGCGACCTCGACGGCCACGGCCGGCTCCTGCTCGCCCCGGGGTTCATTGACGCGCACGTCCACGGCGCCCGGGGCCGTGACGCGATGGAGGCCACGCCGGACGCCTGGACCGCCATCGCCGACTTCCACGCGCGGGCCGGCGGGACGACCGCGCTGGCGCTGACGACGGTGGCCGCCCCGCGCCCCGCCGTGCGCGCCGTGCTGACCGCCGCGCGGAGCTTTCCCCGTGACCGGCACGCCCCGCGCCTCCTCGGCATCCACCTCGAAGGCCCCTTCCTCTCCCCCGCCCGCGCCGGCGCGCACGCCCCGGAGCACCTGCGCGCCCCGGCGGACGACCCGGCGGCCACGGCGGAGCTGCGGGACTTCGCCGACGTGCTCACCCAGGTGACGATGGCCCCGGAGCTGCCCGGCGCCGGACCGTTCGCGGAGGCGTTGCGCGCCCGCGGCGTGCTCGTGAGCGCGGGCCATTCCGACGTTTGGGAAGACGACCTCCCGCCCGGGAGCGTGCGGCACGTCACCCACCTGTTCAACGCCATGAGCGCCGCCCGGCGCCGGGGCGCGTTCCGGCGGGCCGGGTTGACGGAACTCGCCCTCGCCGACCCCGCCGTCACCTGCGAGATCATCGCGGACGGCCGGCACGTTTCCCCCGCGCTGCTGCGGCTGGCCCTGCGCGCCAAGGGCGCTGACGGCCTCTGCCTCGTCACCGACGCCACGGCCGGCGCCGGTCTGCCGGAGGGCGCGGCCTACCGGCTCGGGGCTTTGGGATGCACCGTGCGGGACGGCGTGGGCATGACCGAAACCCCGGCCGGCCCCGCCCTGGCCGGCAGCACGGCGACGATGCTCCGATGCGTGCGGAACATGGTCCTCCTCGCGGGCGCGACCGTGCCCGGGGCCGTGCGGATGGCGACGGTGAACCCGGCGCGGGCGTTGGGTGTTGCCGACGAGCGCGGCCGGCTCGCGGTCGGCCTGGCGGCGGACCTGGTGGTGCTCGACGGGGGGTTGGAAGGAGTCCGCGCCGTTTTCATCGGGGGAAAGCCTTTCGGGAAAGGCGAACCTTGAGCGCCGGGGCCGTCCCGATCAGCCCCGCTCCTTCGCCCGCAACCCGAACCACGCCGCGGCGTAGCCGAACAACGTCCAACCCAACAGCTTCAGCAGCGCCCGCACGCCGGGGCCGGCCACCCGCATCGTGTCCTCCATCCGCAGACCCTCCGGCGGCGGCGCGGGGATGCCCATCTCCTCGTCCGCCCGGCTGCGCGGGGGCGAGGGCAGGAGCGACTGGAGGTTGCGGTAGGGTTTGCGGAACCCCTGGCTCATGCTGTCCCGGACCGTGCGCCCCCACAGCAGCGCCGTGTCCTGGGTCGTCTGCACCGCGTAGGAGGGGAACCAGCCCGTCACCCAGCGCACGGCCGGCTTCATCTCGTCCACCGGGAACACCAGTCCGCTGAAGACGATCTGCGGGATCAGGACCAGCGGCACGACCAGCACGGCCTGCATCGTCTTCCGCACCAGGGCCGAGATCGCGAACCCGATGCCCACCCCCGCCAGCGCCGCGCCCATCAGCCCGGCCAGCACCCACGGCGCCGACCCCTGCCCCAGGTCCAGGTCCGCCCGCGAGAGCAGCCGCAGGCAGCCGTAGAGGAAGAGGGACTGCGCCACCGCCAGCGTCCCGAACAGGAGAAACTTGCTGACGAGGTAGGCGTGCCGCCCCAGCCCAACCATGCGCTCGCGCCGGTAGATCGGCAGCTCGCGGACGATCTCCTGCGCCGCGTTGGACGTGCCGAACCACAGCGTCGCCAGGTAGGCGAAGAACAGGGACAGCCGCACTTCCGTGGACACCCAGGCCACCAGCGCGGCGATGAGCAGCGGCTGCCCCGTCAGGATGGCGAAGTTCACCGGCAGCCACGGCAACGGCTTGAACCGCTCCGCCTTCAGGATGGCCCACTGCCGCGCCAGCAGCGTGCCCAGCGGCGAGCGCCGCGCCATCGGCCGCACCCGCGGGGGGACGTGCAGCGCCTCCGGGGACACCGGCGGCGCGTCGGCCTCCGGCGGCGGCGCGGGCAGGGCCTGGAGCCGCGCGCGCCACTCCGTGGCCGGCCGCTCGTCCAGCCGGTCGTAGATCAGCGGCAGCTTTGCCACGCCGAAGTGTTCCCGCGCCTCCGCCACGCCGCCCGCGAACACCAGCTTGCCCGCCGCGACGACGAAGATGCGGTCCGTCAGGTAAACGTTTTCCATGACGTGCGTCGTGCACACCACCGTGCAGCCGCCGTCCGCGAGGTGGCGCAGGAGCTCCATCATCTTGCCCTCCGCCGCCGGGTCCAGCCCGGAGGTCGGCTCGTCCAGGAACAGGACCGCCGGCCCGCCGAGCAGCTCGACGCCGACCGACACGCGCTTGCGCTGCCCGCCGGAGAGCCGCGCCACGGGGGTCGCCGCCCGCGTCTCGATCCCGAGCTGGCGCATCGTTTGCTCGACCAGCTTGTCAATCTCCGGCGCCGGCGTCCCCGCCGGGAGGCGCAGCCGGGCGGAATACGTCAACGCCTCGCGCACGGTGAGCTCCGCGTGGACGATGTCGTCCTGCGGCACGGAGCCGAGCAGGGAGCGGAGCTGGTCGTAGTGCGCGTAAAAGTCCGACCCGTCGAACAACACCTGCCCGCCCTGCCCCGGCCGCAGCCCCGTCAGCGTGTCCAGCAGCGAGCTCTTCCCCGAGCCCGACGGCCCGAGGATGGCCGCGAAGCTGCCCCGGCTCACCTGCACGGAAACGTCGTCCAGGATCACCGTCGCCCCCGCCCGCTTCGCCATGTGCCGGGCCTCGACCTCCACGCCGCCTAACGCCGGCACCCGCTCGAGCGCCCGCCCGTCGAAGCGGAACGAGAACGGCCCCGCCTGGAGCTGGTCGCCGATGACCAGCCCGTGGCTCTCGAAGCGCCGGCCGTTCACCAGCGAGCCCACGCGCGAGCGCAGGTCCGTCACCCGCCAGCCCGAGCCGTCCGTCGCGCGCTCGACCAGCAGGTGCTTGCGGGAGATCCCCGGGTCGGCCAGCACGACGTCGTTGTCGTCCCCCCGGCCGAAGGACAGCCCGCCCGCCGCCGGCAGCGGCAGGTAGTCCACCGGCGTCCCGCGCAGGAGCACCGGCGGCCCCGGCTCCATGCCCGGCGGGGAGCTGCCCGCCGACTGGTCGCCGCCCACCGACGGCAGCCCGGCCGGCGCCGGCCCGAGCCCGAAATGGACCACGACCGGCCCGACCGCCAGGATGTCCCCCGGCGCCAGCGGCGCGCGGGTGTGCGCCGAGAGCGCGCCGGAGTTCACCCGCGTGCCCCACCGGCTGCCGAGGTCCTCCACGAACGCCGCCCGCGCCCCCGGGTCCCAGGACAGCCGGCAGTGCAGGCGGGAAACCTCCGGGTGCTTCAGCGTGAGCCCCGCGTCCGCCCCGCGCCCGACGACGGTGTCGCCGTCCGGCAGGGTGAAGGCGCCGGCCGGCACGCCGGAGATGACGGTGAGCGTCGGGGCGTCGGCGGCAACGTCGGGAACCGCGTCGGAGTCAATGCTGGGGGCAGCCTCGGACATACGGGCATTTTGAGCCGGAAAGGGCGGCGAGCGCCAGCGTTATTCACGGCCCCAGCAGCCGCCCATACCACGCCACCAGCTCCGGCCCGGCGAACATCCACGCCAGCGCGCCGGCCGCCAGATACGGGCCGAACGGCAGCTTCAGCGAGCGCGCCTTCGCCCCGAAGAGCATCACGCCCAGCCCGACCCCCGAGCCCAGCCCCGAGCCGGCCGCCACGCAGAACAACACCGCCGGCCAGCCCAGGAACGCGCCGATGCAGGCCAGGAACTTCACGTCGCCAAAGCCCATCGCCTCCCGCGGGAACACGAACTCGCGCACCCGCCCGCTGAACGTTTCCAGACCCTCCAGCGCCACCGCCGCGCCGTCCGGCGGCAGCTCCAGCCGGTTGTAGAAGCAGCGCAGGGACACGTCGCGGAACTCCCGGCCGGCGACCGTCAACGTTTCGCACTCCATCACCAGCAGGTCCTTCTCGCGGTTGAACAGCTCGCTCCATTTGTCCGGCGGCTCGCCCCCGATGAGCAGCTCCGCGTCGTCCCCCTCCGGCGTGGGCACCTTGCGCCAGGTAAACGGCTCGACCTGCGGCAGCCGCACCCGCTTGCGGCCGAACGCCAGCTTGCCCGCCTCCACCACGCCCCAGAGCAGCCCGTAGCCCGCCGCCGCGCCCACCAGCGACCACGCCAGCCCGAACGCCGGGTTCTCCACGCCGTGCAGCCGCGGGATCGCCAGCGAGAACAGGGCGCCCGCCGCCGCGCCGCCCCAGGTGATCTCGTCCGGGATGATGAGGTGGTCGAAGTCAATGAACGTCGCCGCCACCAGCAGCCCCGTCAGCGTCCACAGCGGGAAGGCCAGCAGCCAGTCCGCCCGCATCCAGACCGCGAGGAACAGCCCCCCCGTCAACGCCTCCACCGCCGGGTAACGCACCGAGATCGGCGCGCGGCAGTCCGCGCACCGCCCGCGCAGGGTGATCCAGCCGAGGATCGGCAGGTTGTGATACCAGCGGATCGGCGCCCGGCAGTGCGGGCAAAACGAGCGCTTCGGCTCGTTGACCGACAGCCCCAACGGTAGCCGGTAAATGACGACGTTCAGGAACGAGCCGACGACCGCGCCGAGCACGAAGGCGAACGTGCGGAACAGCACGTCGTAGGCGTGGGCGGAGGTGTCGGAGGGCAACGGCACGGGCGCCACTAGTCGGCGCGGGGGCAGGGGGTTGCAAGGCGGGAGCGGGAACCCCGACGTGGCGAGTTCCGCCGGACCATGCCCAGACCGGCCTCGAAACCTAACCCCCAACCCGTTCACCCTTCGCGACTGGCGGCCCCGCCACCCAACTTACCGCGCCAGGGCAAACGTTACTTTGCGGAAGCCGAAGGCCAACTCCCGGCGGTCGTCCCCGCGGCCCAGCCGGGCCGGGGAGGTGGCGTCGGGAAAGCGCCACACCAGCACGGCCTCGGGGTGGGCGTTCCACACGGCGGCCGGGATGTTGACGCGCGTCGGTTCATCGGTCCGCACCGTCTCGGCGCCGAGGGATTGGTCGCCCAACGACAGCTCCAAGCGTTGCGCGTCCACCTTCCCGGGCGTGATGGCCGGGAAGGCGTCAATGGTCACCTCCACGGTCTGGTCGGTGGGCACGGGCACGGCGTGGAAGGCCATCAGCCCCTCCGTCCGTTCCGACCAGGTGTAGGAATCCCCCGGGGTGGGCCCAGACCAGCCGCCCAACAGGTAGTCGGCGGCGTTCGGACGCGGGCCGCAGAAGGCGAGGGTCGTGCCGACGCCACCGTCTGCCGCCGGGTTCACCACCGGGGGTTCGGTGCGCAGGTCACCGCCTTGAAAGAGCGGGTGGCGGGCGGGCGGGGCGTCGGGATCGGGCGACCTCGGAGTGACGTGCCAGACGCGCAACCCGCCGCCGGCCGGGGAGCGCAGGGCCGCGGGGGGGACGCCGGCCAGGGCATGACCCCGGCCGAAGATGAGAGCCCACCCGGGGTGAACCTGCCAAGGTTCCCCGCGTCGCTCCAGTTCCAGGGCAATGGCGACCGCATCCTCCCAGGCATCGTGGGGAAACGCCAAGTATCTGGGCCGGCTTCGGCCGTCGGCGTCCCCCGCCAGCGCGGCGTCCACGCTGGCCACGATGTTGCGCGAGGGGACATCGTCACCGGAACGGGCGCGGAAGCGTTCGGCCTTGACGGCGAAGAGACCTGCCACGAGCACGGCCAGGACCAACGCCGGCCACGGCGTGCGCGCCAGCCGGGGGAACGTGGCTGTAAGACCGCGCACGGCCGCCGCGGCCGCGCCCAGGCCCACCACGAGCAGCAAGCCGTAAACGAACCACGAGTTGAAATAGAGCAAAGCGCCGTCCTGCTCGGTCGCCCACCAGACGGCCAACCCCGCGGCCAGGGTTACGCTAACCAACAGGCAGCGGCCGAAACGGCTCCCCCAGGCCCCCGCCGCGAGCAGCCCCGCGGCCAACGTCCAGACCGTGAGGATCAAGGCGTGCCGGGCCGCGTAGCCGCCCAGGGTGGCCCAGGTCGCCCCGCCCCGGAAGGCTTCCTCCCGGTTGGCGAACGGCGCAAAGCTGGCGAGGCGCAGATAATAGCCCAAGGCATCCAGCCACGGGTGCCCCTCCCCGAGATGCGTCCGCCGGTGGGCGAGGATCAGGGCGAGGTTGCTCCCCGGTCCCCGCAGCGCGTCCAGAGCCACCGGCAGCGCCGCCAGCACCACCACGGCCATCGCCGCGGCGTGCGCCCGGGGGAACGCCCGCCACGGCCGCCCACCGTGCGCCCAAGCCAATGCCGCCCACGCTAGGCCCACGAGCGGGACCACGAAGAGCGGCTGGGCGACATGGCTGTGCAGCAGCGCCGCGCCGGCCAGGGTCAACACTGGCAGGTCCCCCCCGCGCCCGGCGCCCACGGCAGCCGCCGCGACGACGAGGCCGGCGAAGGGCAGGACCATCACGTAGGGCATCCAGCAATCCAACACTCCCGCCGTCGAGCCGAGGGCGCCCAGGTGCAGGATGGCGACGACAAGGCCGGCACCCGCGGCCGTGGCACATAGGGTGCTCCCCCCCCCCAAGGGGGAACGCCACTTCCCGGGCGATGATGCCCAGCGTCACCGCGAGGAAGGCGCCGTTGATGAGCAGGATGACCAGGAGTTGAGCGTTCCAGGGAGTCGGTGTCACCTGTAACGCCTCGTGGAATAGCGCCTCGCCCGCCGCCATCGCATAGAACCAGCCGGGGCCGGGGTGGGAGAAGCCCCAGCGGGAATATTGCCCGGTGAGGCGGCGGAACTCCTTGGCCTCACGAATGGCTAAGGAGTTCGCCGCAAGGTCGCCGTGCTCGTGAAGCTCCGCGTGGAACAGATAGCGGACGTTCAGTCCGCCCAAGGTGACGACGATGAGCAGGAACAGGGCGACGGTGAGGAGCCGGTAGCGGGGAGGAGAAGGCACGCCCGCCATTTATGGCACGGCGGTGGCCCCGCCTTCAAGGACATCGGCGGGGTCTCAGTTCGGCGGCGGCGACGGGTAGGGCGGCTTATCCCTAAGCCGCCGCCGTCTTGCACTGGCGGCGCGCCTCCCCGCGGCAGCTTAAGGGATGGGCCGCCCTACCCGTCGCCGTCAAATTTCAAACGGAGACGCTACCAACGCATCCGACTCCCCGGAGCTTTAGACCGTCGTGCCGCCCGCAGCCTTGCTCTTGCGGGTCAACCCGCTCTTGCGTTCGCTCTTGCGCTTGTAGCCCATCTGCTCGTAGAGGTCGCTGTCGTTGCCGAACTCGCGGGTGCCCACCACGGAGGCAACCACCAGTTCGATCTCCTTGTTGGCGGCTGCGTCCGCGGTGCCCCGTTCGTTGATGCCCGTCTGCATTAGGCTCTCGCCCTCGGCAACTTTGGCTCGCGCGTCATAGGCGGGCTTCACCTTGGCCTCGAACTCGGCGATGCTCATGCCGGCGAACTTGGCCGTGGGCGCCTTGTCCTTCCAGGCTTTGAGGATGGTGTCGAGCTTGGACCTGAATTTATCGGGATTGTTGCTGGCCATGATTTTATCGGGGTTAAAAAGTCTGAAATTGGACCCTTCGTGCTTACGCGAAGACCGTTCGTGCGTCCACGAAAACCCTTCGTGCATAAAAGATCAGTCTTCGCGTGCGGACGAAAGGCTTTCGTGTGTTCACGAAGGGTCTTCGTGCTCAGACGAAAGTTCTTCGCGCGTCCACGAAGATCGTTCGCGCGTTCACGAACGGCTTTCGCGCGCTCACGAACGGCTTTCGTGCATAAACGAAGGCTCCAAGTCAGGCGGAACTTAGCGCGACCGTTTCACTCGCAAAGCCGTCTCCACCTCGGCCAACGGCAGGCAGTTCACCACGTCGCCGCGTTCCAGCCAGCCTTTCCGCGCCTGGGCGACGCCATACCACAGGTCGCCGAAGCCCTCGACGCGGTGGGCGTCGGGGTTGATGGCGCACCGGACCCCGCGCTCCTTGGCGAGCTTCCACCAGCGCCAGTCCATGTCCAGGCGGTGGGGGTTGGCGTTAAGCTCGATCACCGTTTTCGTCCGCGCGGCGGCGTCAATGACGGCGGGGATGTTCACGGCATACCCTTCGCGCCGCAGGAGCAGGCGGCCGGTGAGGTGGCCCATGATGGTGACGTGCGGGTGCTCCATCGCGCGGATGATCCGGGCGGTCATCTCGGCCTCGGGCAACGTGAACGCCTGGTGGATGGAGACGACGACGTAGTCGAGTTGCGCCAACACGTCGTCCGGGAAATCCAGGGTGCCGTCCTTGTGCAAATCGCACTCGGTGCCGGCAAAGACGCGGAAGCCGGCGCCGTCGTCGGCGTATTGCGCGTTGAGCCGTTTGATGGCGGCGACCTGCGCGAGGAGGCGGCGGGCGTCCAGGCCGTTGGCCTGGAAGGAGGAGCGGGAGTGGTCGGCGATGCCGAGGTATTGCAGGCCGTGCTCGCGGGCGGCCTCGGCCATTTCCACGAGGGTGTTGCGCCCGTCGCTCTCGACCGTGTGGCAGTGGAAGGTGCCGCGGAGGTTGGCCAGTTCGACGAGCCGGGGAAGCTCGCCGCGCTCGGCGGCCTCGATCTCGCCGTGGTTCTCGCGGAGCTCGGGCGGGATGAAGGGCAGGCCGAGGGCGCGGAAGAAGTCGGGCTCGTCCCGGATCTCGGGGATGGGGGCGGCGGGGGGCAAGCGCAACTCCGAGGTTTTCGTTATGCCTTTAGTCACCGGGGCGTCGGGGTGC
>CAXTFX010000105.1:0-11394 GCA_964243185.1 uncultured Chthoniobacterales bacterium | reverse complement strand
ACCACGCCAAGCCAGGCGTGCCCGCGGCGGGGGTGTGCGGAGCCCGGGGCGGGTAGGTGCCCTTGGCCGGCAGCACTCCGATGGACCGCAGGACGTCGCACGGCAGAGCAGGTCAACGAGTGCGGGGGGAGCTGCGGGCTAACCCCAAAAAACCAGAACTTGGGAGGGCTCGTGAAGCCCAGGGAGGAGCTCGCAACTCCCCGGTCGCCGGCGGCTCGTGCGCGGGAGGTTCGCGCTCGGTTCGCGGTATGGGCAACGCTACCACAACGAGGAAGGAGTTCGTGGGTTCATCGCGCTCGCGGACGCCCGCCCGCCTAACCTATTATCCTCGGGCCGACGACGGACTGGCCCTCCGGGCCTACCTGAACACAGCGGGCCACCGGGGCTTGAGCGTGTCCCGGTCGGGTTGCCGACGGCCGTGCCATGACCATGCCCGCCGCGAAGAGTCCTGCGCCCGCCCACGCCGGGGCCAGGTGGACCGGGTTGAGGTAGCCGATGGGGTAGTGCACCCCCAGCGCGCAGCCGAAACCGCACGCCCCCGAGATCGCCAGCGCCTGCCAGAGCGCCCGCGGCGCCGGTGCCGGCATCTTCCAGACGATGGCGGCCACCAAGAGCCCGCAGGAGAGCAGCCCGCCGCCGAACCCCGCCCGGTCGTGCGCGATGAGCGGCACCAGCCGCGGGTTGAGCGCCCGCAGGGACGCCACGTCCAGGCCCAGGAACTTCAGGTCCTCGGGCACGAACACGGTGGTCATGCCCACCACCGTGATCACCGCCCCGGCCCCGACCTGGCCCAGCCCGGTGCCCAGCAGGCACCACCGGCCCAGCCGTGCCGGCGAGCGCCAGCCCGGATCGAACCACGGCGCCCCGGGCCGCACCAGCGCCCGCCAATCCGGTCGTCCGGGGAACGTCCCCACCATCCCCAACCCAAAGCACGGCAGCAGGCCCAGCGTCGCCACCCCGTGCCACGTGTCCAGGTAGCCGTAGCCGAGGTAAGCCAGGAAACTGCCGAATCCCGTCACCCCGGAGAGCAGAAACGCCCACCACGCCCACGCCTCCCCCCGCCCCAGCGGAAAGCGCGCCAGCCACAGGTAGAGCGTGCCGATGGCCAGCAGCACCCCACCGAAGGCGACCCGGTCGTGGAACATGAAGTGGACCACCCGGCACTGGTTGACCCCGCAAAGCTCCCGCGGGTCCATGCCGAGAAAGGCCACGTCGTGGGGCAAAAACGCCCCGGTCGCCGACAGGAACAGGGCGAACCCGCCCGAGCCAACCAGCGCCAGCCCGGTCAGGGTCAACAGCGGCCGGCCGTCGCCGAGCAGTCCGGCGACGAAATCCGGCTCCGGCGGCAACGGCGGCTTGGGTCCCGGCGCATTCATGGTTAGAACCACAACGTCACCGGCTGCACCCCGGCGCGCTGGAAATACGGGTCCAGCCGCCGGGCCAGCTCCGGCCAGCGGTGGTGGGGCACCTGCGGGTAGAGGTGGTGCTCCAGGTGGTAGAGGTGCTCCAGCGCCAGCCAGCCGAGCAGCCGCCCGCGGAAGAGCCGCGTCTGCGCCAGGGTGCCGGCGCCCTCGCGGTCGTGGACCACGTAGGCCGTCATAAACGGGTAAACCCAGCTTCCGCCCACCATCAGCCCCGCGTAGAGCGCCGGCAGCCACGTCCACGGCAGCGCCGCCACGCTGCCCGCCAGCAGCACCGCCACCGCCGCGACCTCGCCGCGCACCCACGGCCGGTGCGCCCCGGGCCGGCGCAGGGCAAACGCCCACAGCCGCGGTTGCAACGCCACCCCTTCGAGCAGCGCCCGCCACCAGGGCATCCCGGCCGCCGCGCCCTCCAGGTCGTCCTCCGCCGGGAACCGGGCGTGGTGGTGCAGATGCACCGCCCGGTAGGCATGCCCGCTGCGGAAGGCCAGCAGCTCCACCGCGCACAGCAGAATCTCGTTCAGCCCGCGCGGCAGCCGTAGGTTGCGGTGGACCAAGTCGTGCGAGGTCGAGGCATACGTCAGGAAGCTCAACAGCACCGGGCACGCCAGCGCCGGCAGCCACCAGCCGTGCGCCGCGAGGACGAAGAAGGCGGCCGTGAGCAGGAAGGGCACCGTCAGCGACACCACCCGTCGCCAGGCCGGCACGTCGAGCAGGTCGCGGCCGAGTTCATCCAGCGAGGGGGTGGGCAGGTCCGGGTTCATGTTTGGGCAACGCTCATACTTTATACCCGAACACCGGCGCCAGCGACCAGCCCCCGAGCGCGTCCGGCGTCCCCCGCAGGACCGCGTCCCGCAAGGCCGGCAGGAGCGGTCCCTCCCACTGGATCACCCGCCCGAACAACCCGGACTGCCAGGACAGCCACCGCGTCCGCCCGCGCCGCCGCCGCGCGTATTCCCGCAACGCCGCCGGTCCCCCTCCCCCGTGCCGCCCCAGGCATTCCGCCAGCGTCCAGGCATCCTCCAGCGCGGTCGCCGCGCCCTGGCCGAGGTTCGGCGTCATGGCGTGCGCGGCGTCGCCGAGCAGGGCGACGCGCCCCGCCGCGTCGTGCCAGCGGGGCAAGGGGGCGAGCGAGCCGATGTCGTTCAACAAAATCTCCGCTTCGGGCGTGGCCTCGATCAGCTCGGCCACCGGCGCGTGCCAGCCCGCGAAAAGCCGTTGCAGGCGCGGCTTCCGCTGGTCCAACGGCACTTCCAGCCCCGCCGCAGGCACGTTCTCGGTCGCATACCAGTAGCTGCGCCCATCGCCCACCGGCGCGATGCCGAAGCGGCACCCGTCCGCCCAGGACTCCGTGACCAGGGAAGCCTCTGCCCACGCCGCCGGCACCACCGGCGCCAGCGCCCGCCAGCCCACGTAGCCGGCGTAGCGCAGCCCCGGTGACGACGCTCCGAGCAACGCCGCGCGCACCACCGAGCGCGCCCCGTCCGCGCCGACCACCAGCCCCGCGCGCAGGCCGCTGCCGTCGGCAAAGTGCGCCGTGGCCTCCCCCACCCCGGCCGTGACCCCGAGCACTTCCCGCCCGAGTTGCAGCCGCTCCGGGCCGAGCGCGTCGCGCAACGTGCCCTGCAACGCCGCGCGGGTGATGGACACCGAGGGCGCCAGGTCGTCCCCCGGCGCGAAGCGTTGCAGGGTCCGCCCGCGGCGGTCCAGGATGCGCCACGCCCGCACCCGGCGCCCGCGGGTCAGCACGGTTTCCAGGCAGCCCAAGCGGCGCAACACCCACGCCGCGTTGGGCGTGAGCAACAGCCCCGCGCCGATCTCGCGCAGTTCCGGCGCCCGCTCGCAAACCACGGCCTCAATCCCCCGCTGCCGGAGAGCCACGCCGAGGGCCAGCCCGCCGATGCCCCCGCCGAGGATGGCCACCGGGGTGTCAACCGCCGGTGCTCGCCTCCGCTCCGGGTTCGCGGCCTCAACCGACGGCAGGATAGGAGGGAAACGTTCTTTCACCCGGAAGAAATCGTCGGTTCGAGTCCTGCCCCGCGCAAACCTTCCCGCGGCTTCAGCGGTTGCCGTAGAGCGCGTTGGCCCGACCGAATTCCGTCGAGAAAACGGCCACCTCCGCGGCACCGACGCGCGCCTGCGCCTTGCCATCCCGCCGCCGGCAGAGGCCGTTCCCCTGGCGGGTCCAGGGCAGGGCATCCCCGTAGCTGCGCAGGATGGCGTCGGCTTCCGCCGGGAGGATACCCGCGTTGGCCGGCTTCTCGTAGATCACCAGGTGCGCCTGGTGCTTCCAGAAGAAAACGGTGATGATCCAGCCCCGTTGCCGGAAGCCGTAAACCTCCGCGCCCGGCACCGGGGTCGGCAGGCGCGCGTAGTTGACGGGTTCGCCGAGGGCGCCCAGGCAGGTGTCATACAGGGCGCCCAACAGTCCCCCCGCCCGGGCCGTCGGGGCCGCCGGCGGGAGCCCCAGCAGAAGGACAGTTAACGGGATGACGACAACGGTTTTCATCGGGACAGGCGGGAATCACCGGCGAGGGGCGGCACGCGGGACCCGTGGAACCGTCGGGGTTGCCCGTCCGGTTTCCCCGGTTATCCTCGCCCGCCATGCCCCTCGTTGATTTCCCGCTCGCCGAACTATACACCTACCCCGGCGTCAACCCGCGCCCGGACGACTTTGACGCCTACTGGAACGCGGGCCTGCGCGAGCTCGACGCCACGGACCCGCAAGTCGAGCTGCGACCCGTCGCGTTCGGGGGCGGGCGGTCGGCGGTGGAGTGCTTCGACCTGTTCTTCACGGGTGTCGGCGGCGCGCGGATCCACGCCAAATACCTTCGCCCGAAGAACCCGTCCGGGCCGCACCCGGCGGTGCTCGAGTTTCACGGCTACACCGGCAGCGCGGGCGATTGGAGCGACAAGCTCCCGCTCCCCGGCGCGCTGGGGTTCGGGTTGGCCGCGATGGACTGCCGGGGCCAGGGCGGGTCGAGCGAGGAACCCGGGGGCGTCCGCGGCACGACGCACCACGGCCACATCATCCGCGGCCTGGACGACCCGGACCCGCGCAAGCTGCTGTTCCGCCAGATCTTCCTCGACACGGTCCAGCTTGCCCGCGTGGTGGCGGCGTTCCCGGAAACCGATGCCGCGCGCATGGGCGCCCAGGGCGGCAGCCAGGGCGGCGCGCTGACGCTGGCCTGCGCGGCGCTCGCCCCGGAGTTGATCCAGCGCGCGGCGCCGGAATATCCGTTCCTGTGCGACTACCAGCGGGTCTGGGAGATGGACCTCGCCGAAAACGCCTACGCGGAGCTACGCACCTTTTTCCGCCACTTCGACCCGCGCCACGAGCGGGAACAGGAAATCTTCACCAAGCTCGGCTACGTGGACGTCCAGCACCTGGCCAAACGCATCACGGCGGAGGTGCTGATGGGCTGCGGGCTGATGGACCGGGTCTGCCCGCCGTCCACGCAGTTCGCGGCCTACAACAAGGTTTCGAGCAAGAAGCGCGTGGTGATCTACCCGGACTTTGGTCACGAGACCCTGCCGGGGTTCGGCGACGCGGCCTTCGAGTTCCTGGCGGGGCTGTAGGCACCGGCTCAAAAAGAAACCCCGGTCGGGCGCGCAACGCACGCACCGACCGGGGCAAAGAAGCCAATTCGCCCGGTTAAACTTGAACTACACGGCACGTTGCCGCCGCCGACGGAAGGCTGTTCCCCCGGCAACCAGGCCAGTCCCCAGCAGGAGGGAAAGGGTGTCCGGCTCCGGCACCGCGAAAGCAACGTTGTCCAGCAGGAGCGCGGAGGGGGAGGAAACGTCCGTGCCGACGTCCACCACGCCGAAACCGATGGTGTATGTGCCAGCGGCGGGCACGGGGGCCGTGAAGTTGATGTAGCCGGTCTCGAAGTCAAAGGTGTCATTGTTGACGGCGATCTGCGTCGCACTGGTGGGCGTCGCCAACGTGAAGATGCTTCCCGTGCCCGTGCCGTTATTGATGAGCGTGAGGAAGGCGTAATCCGCGTTGCCGGTGCCATTGTTGGGCTCCAGGGTCAGGAAGTCCGCCGTAAACGTCAGGTTGCCCCCGGAGGTGAACGTCTGGACGGTGCGGAAGGCACTGCCGAACGTGCCGGAGAGACTACCGACGTTGACGAAGCTCGCCACGCTGCTCGGCCCCGTGGCCGGCCCAGCGCCGGTCGTGGAGAAAGGACCGTTGGCGGATTGGATGGTGGAGAGCAGCAGTTGGGAGCTGCCTTGGGGGACGCTGCCGTTGAAGGTCGCGCCAACCAGGCTGGCGTCCCCGAAGGTGCTGCCCAAGGTGGTTTCAAAGTCCGCCAGCGTAACGGCCGAGGCGGCGGACGGCAGGACGGCCAGCGTGAGGGCGCCACCCGCGGCGAGGAGTAGGGTGGGGCAGGAGGTAATACGGTTCATTTCGATGATTTCGGAGGTGGGTTCGTAGGGTCAGTGCGTGGGTGGGATCTCTGGACTTGGCTCAAGGCGTGACCTTGAACTTGCCGCGGCTATTGGCGGCGCCCGCGGGAGTTTCTACGCGGATGGTGCCCGTCAGGGCGCCCGGGGGCACGGTGACGGTGATGGACGTGGTGCTGAAGGCTGTGATGGTGGCCGGGATGTCGTTGACAAACTTCACCGTGGTCTGGCCCGCGACGAAGTTGGTGCCAGTGATGGTTACAGGGGTCCCGACCGGGCCCTGCGTCGGGGTGAAGCTGGTGATGGTGGGCTTGCCGGCGACGAGCGCCTGCGCGCGGTTGCCCGCCTGGTTGTGCAGATGGAGCAGCAGGAGGCCCTGCGAACCGTTCGCCTTGAGGTTAGCGGCGTTGTAGGCCACCGGGATGCTGGTCCCCGGCAGGTCGGCGTAGAACGGCGCGGCGGCGCTGACCGGCGCGGCGGTGCCGTTGGCGGTCGCTACCGGCTCGGCGTCCACGCCGGGGGCGGCGATGTCGAAGCTCACCGTGCCGGTGTTGTCCACCAGGGCGCCGGTGCGGTCGAAGGTGTTGACGCGGTAGTTGAAGCGCGTCTTACCCGCGGTGAGGCCGAGGTCGGCGGCGTTGACCGACATGACCGCGACGCTGTTGTTGAACACGTTGGTGTCCACCTGGGCGCTGAGGCGGTTAAAGAAGTATTTCGACGAACTTGCCGTCAGCGGCAGCCCGGAGTGGAGCGGCAGGAGGGTGGTGACGTAGACGTTCGCCGGCTGGGCGCTGGCGGCGTCCGTCAGGGCATTGACGTAGGCGACGTAATCGTCCACGCCGTCGGGCACACCGTTCGGCCCGGTCGAGTCAATGAGGATCTCGCGGTCGGCGATGTTGACATACGGGATGTTGGCGTCGCCGAAGGTGGACAGGCCGAAGTTGATGATCGTGGTGGTGAGGGCGCCGCCCGCGGCGACGTAGTTGCTGGACACGCCGAGGTATTGGACGTCGTCCGCGCCGCGGTAGCCCGTCAGAGCCAGGTTCGGGCTGACGTATTGCAACTCGAAGGGCTTGACCAGGGAGAGCACGTCCGGGACCGCGACCAGTCCACCGGTGGAACCGCCGGTGTTCACCCCCGTGCCGGTCAGAGCGACGTTGATGGTGCCGGTGGGCGCGGAGAGGTCAAGGCTGGTCGTGGCGGTGGTCATCGCCGAGGCGGGCTTGACGATGGCGTGAACGCTCAGGCGGATGGCCGGCTCGGTTGTGCCGCCGGCTGTCGGGGTCAGCGTCAGGTAGCCGGCGGCCTCGCTGAGGTAGTGCCGGGGGACCGCGCTAGCGCCAACCGTGTTCGTGGCGCTGACGGAAGCCTCCTTAGAGTGCTTCATCGCGCTGGCGTCGGCGTTTAGGAGCACCGGGAAGGTGGTCGAACCGCCGGCGGGCACGGTGATGGTGCCGGAGCCGCCAACCGTGTAGGTCACGCCGGGCACGGCGACTAGCGGGGTGTAAGCCACGGTGTAGGTCTGGGACGTGGTCCCCGTGTTGGTGACCTGGACGTTCTTGGCCTGCACGGTGGAACCGACGACTTCCACGTTGCCGAAAGACAACGAGACGAGGGAGGGGTTCTGGGCGTCGAAGGCGATGACGTTGTCGTTGGAGGCGACGGTGTGGTCCACGCGGCCAATGCCGACGCGGCCGGGGCCGTATTTAACGGTGCCGTTCTTGACCGTGGTCAGGTCATGCACGGCCGTGTTCATCAGCAGCGCCTTGACTTGCGGGGCGGAGAAGCTGGGGTGCTGCTGTTTGATGAGGGCCAACTCACCCGCGACGTGCGGGGTGGCGGAGGAGGTGCCGTTAAACGCCTCAAACTGGCTGCCGGTCTGCGTGCGGGCGACGATGACGGCCTCGGCGGGCGCGGCCACGTCGGGCTTGAGCAGGTTGTTGCCGAGGCTCGGGCCGCGGGAGGTGTAGGCCGGAATGGTATCGGTGTTGGCGCCGGCGCCGTCCGCGGTGGAAACCTCGGAGAAGCCCGTGCTGACGCTGGCCTGCGCCCCGGTGGCCCCGCCGTTGGCGATTTGGGTCTTCAGGGCGTTGCCGTCCGCCTGGGAGATCATCAGCCGCGGGATAGTCAGCGTCGGGTCGCTGTTGCCCATGACGATGGGCGCCGCCGCGGTGTTTTGGACCATGATGACGCCGATGGCGCCCGCATTCTGAGCGTTCTTGATCTTGACGTCGAAGGAGACGGTGCCGCGATCAATCAGCGCGATGTTGCCGGCGATCTCCGCGGCGTTGGTCAACGGCGTGTCCGCGATGGTCGGCTGCGCTTGGACCACTTTCCCGGTGAGGCTCGGGGTGGCCGGGTGCGCCAGGTTGGGATCGTTGGGCTGGGGGCTGTTCTGCCCGAAGACACCCTTGTAAGTGACCGTGGTAGGCGCGGTCGTGGTGACCAAGCCGTCATAGACGGCGGTGTCGATGGCGTTGTAGGTCGCTGCCACCGAGAGACCGCCCGGGGCCGCCGCGGGCGCCGAGGCGATGTAGTAATGGTCGTAGGCGTTGCCCGCCGCGGCAGCCACCAGCACGCCGACCTCCGTCGCGCTCTGGGCGGCGGCGGCACTGTCATCGTCCGGGAAGCCGTAGTTGGAACCCAGCGACATGGAGATCACGTCGGCGCGGTCGCGGAAAGAGCCGTCGCCGTGCGGGTCAATGGCGTATTCGATGGCCTGGGTGGTGACGTTGGTCGAGCCGGTGGTGCCGAAGACGCGCACGGCGAGGAGCTGGACCTGCGGGGCCTCGCCGGGGGAGATGCGGACGGTGCTCGGGTCGATGTTCGCGGTGTAAGCGCTGGGGGCGCCGTTGCCGTAGGTCGTGCCGTCCAGGTTCACGCCGTAGCCGCCGATGATGCTGGCGCAGGCGGTGCCGTGGCCGTTCGTGTCCATCGGGTCCGGGTCCGGCTTCGGGGTGAACACAGCCGGGTCGGTGCTGTTGGCATCATAGGCATCACCCACGAGGTCGGTGCCGCCGACGACCTTGACGCTGGGGAAACCGGCGTGGGTGGTCGGGTCGGTGAAAGTGCCGCCAGCCTGGTAGGCGGCGCGGGTGCCGGGCCCGCCGAAGTTCGTGTGCAGATAATCAATGCCCGAGTCAATCACGGCGACTTTAATGCCCTGACCCTGGATGCGCGTGGGCAGCTTCTGCCAGAAGGAGGGGGTGCCGAGAAAGTTCAGGCTGGACGCCCCGGACATCTCCTGAGGAATCATGGGGCGGACGGACTTGACGTTGGGCAGGGCCTTGATGGCGTCGAGCTTGGTGGGGTCCACCGAGAGGGCGATGCCGTTGAACGCCTTCTGGACGCGGAAGATCACCTTGGCCCCGATGTCCGCGCCCGTGAGGGCCGGCAGCATGGAGACCTGCGCGCTCTCCAAACGGGCGGTGTGCGAGACAGAAGCGGCGCTAGCGTCGGCGGCCTGGGCGCCGGAGGCCACGCTGGCGGCGAACACCTTCGCGGCGGGCTGCTCCTTCAGCTCGACCATGACGCGCACCTCGGTGTTGCCTTCCACCTGACTGCGCGGGGCGGCGGCGGAGACGGAGCCGGCGAACTTCGCGCCCAGCGGGGCGGCGGGGTCCTTGGCGCGGGCCGGGGTGGCGACGGGCGGGGTCAGCGTGGCCAGGGTGGCGACGCCGAGCGCGGCGCGGACGGTGAAGCGGGCGGAGCCGGTGAGAGTGCGGGTGACGATGGAGTCGAGGGTGGGACGCATGGGTGTGACGAGGGGTGGGTCAGTGTTTGAACGGCGGTTCACTCGCACCGAACGAAGCTTGTCGGTGGACGCCAGCCGGAACTGCGGGCGGTTTTAATCGCTGGCGACCGACCCGGCAACCTTTTTTGTGAAATTTTGAACATCCTCGTGACGCCCCACCGGTGGAGCCTCTAATCCGGGATCGCCCAGCCAGAGCCGGACCCACCCGCGGTCAGACTGGGCATCGCCCCGAGGTGGTGCGGTATTCACTCGGTGCGGTCCAACCTTGGTAGAGTTCGGTTTGGTGTTTCCTAAGCCTGCTCAGGTGTTTCCCAACGCTCTCGGAGTGTTTGCCCCGATTCATCGGGTGTTGCCAGCTTCCCTACTCGTGTTTGCGTGGGCTCCTCCGGTATCCGCCGGGGTTACTCCGTTGTTCCCAATCACTTCTCCCAGGTGGTAAAGGTTTTCGCCAGTATTTGCTTGTCGCCTGAACAGCCGCCGCGTAAACCTTTCCTGGATAGGCGGATTACCTCTTTTTACCCCGCGTTCACCTACCTTCAAGCTTATGGGCGAGAGCATTGATTTCATCCACGACCGCGCCAAGGCGACGCACGCGGCCCAGGCCGCCACCGCCGCCAACTGGGAATCCCAGGAATGGAGCTTGGACCAGCAGAACCAGGACCTCGCCGCCTTCGAGAAGCTCCGGGACCGCGAGGCCAAGGAGGACCAAATCATGCGGGACGCCCGCGGGAGCATGGACGACAACCTCGACGCCCTCCACCGGCGCACCATGCAGGGCCTCGCGATGCTCAAGACCCGCCTGCGCGAGCAGCCGGGCAAGCTCTCCGTCCTGGCGCCCCTGACGGCGGACGGCAACAGCCGCAGCAAGACCCGCGACGAGGCCAAGGACTGGGCGGCGGCCTGGACCCAACTGGACCCGGCCTGGGCGCCGACGCCGGTGAACACCCTCAAAAACTTCGAGGCCCTGCGCGCCAAGGACGCCGATCCGAACGCCGGCCTGGAGGCCAGCTACAAGGCGCAGCGCTCCGTCTGGCGCGACACCCTGGGGGAGCTGAACGGCGCCCACGACCTCTACGACAAGACCGTGGCGTGGTATGCCGACGCCACGCGGGTCTTCCCCGCGGGCACCCCGCACGGGGACATGATCCGCGCGACGGTCCCGACGACCTACAACCCGCCGCCCGACGCCAAGCCGCCCGCGCCCCCGCCCGCGCCGTGAGCGGGGCGGCGGTGTAGCTTTGGCGCCGTGAACCCCGTCCCCCTCCTCGCCTACCGCCACCTCGCCGACGCCTGGGCGGGCGGGGTGGCCGACTGGTGCCGGGCGGCGGCGCGGTTCGCCCTGGACGGCGGCGGGCAGGCGTGGTGCGTCACCGCCGGGCCGGGGCAGACGGGGTGGATCAAACGGCAGCTCCTCGCCGCGGGCGTCCCGGTGTTCGGGGTGGAGTTCCTGAACTCGGCGGCGGACCTGCGCCGCGCCCTGTGCGCCCGCTTCGGCGTGGAGGCGCCGCCGTTCGGCCGGGAAACGTTGGAACTGCTCCTGCGCGTCCGGGCGGACGTTTTCAACGACCCGTCGGCCGCCCGTCAGCCGGGGCCGCTGCTGGCCGCGCTGGAGGAGCTCGACGCGGCCGGGTGGCTAGACGGGGAGAACTTCGGCGAGGTCGAGGGGCTGCTCTCCCCCGCCCTGCTCGCCGACGGGCTGCTGGGGCGCATCCGCCGGCACCCGGCCTGGACGCCGGGGCTGGACCGGCGGCTACGCGCGCGGGCGGAAGCCGGGGAAACGCCGCCGGATGTGCCGCCGTTGAGCGT
>CAXTFX010000104.1:0-11519 GCA_964243185.1 uncultured Chthoniobacterales bacterium | reverse complement strand
CCCGCCCGCTGCGCGCCTACGTGGCCCGGCACAACCTCGCCTCCCTGCGCGTGCTGGAGAAGTGCGGTTTCCGCCTGACCGGCGAAGCCGCCCACCTCGCCGGGGCGGACGGCGCGGGCGAGGGGGAGTTCATCATGGAGTCGTCCGCGGAGGGGTGCCCCGGCGGGCAGGCCCAGCCGCCGGTCCCGCTACTTTAGAGGCGCGACCATGGAGGACTGTGCCCCTGGAGAACGTGATGTTCTCCCTGCGCGGCAAGTTCGTTGCGCGAAGCGACGCTCGCGGGGATCATTCCTGCCCCGAAAGAGGGGGAGAGATGCTTTCACCGTCAGCAGAAGCATCAGGTATGGTGACGCCGCCCACGCGCCCGCTGGGCCTGGTTCTTGCAGAAGCGGCAGACGTGCTGGACCCCGGTCCAGAACTCCGCCTCGGCCCGTTGCTCGCCGCAGCAGTGACACCAGCGATGACCCGGGGCCGCTACCCGGTAGCGCAGCAAGTGCAGTGAGAAAGGCTGGATGAGGACGATCGACTGCTCGAAGGCACGGAGCCACCCGGACGCCCGGGCCGAGTTACGCTGCGAGCGTTGCGCGGACGCGGGGCACCCCTTCACCTGGGACGTTCCCCGCTCGGTCCTCACCAAGGGCATCTACGGCTGTCACCGTTGCGCGCACAAGGCGCAGCTCACGGGCGAGGACATCCTCGCCCGGGTGCAGGCCCGGGGCTGGACGGTGCAAGCGCTGCCGGCCTTCCCGGCGCCGGCCGGCAACCGCGCCCGGGTAGAGGTGCATTGCGGGCGTGGGCACTCCTTCCACAAAGCCGTGCGCGCCCTGGCGGCCAGCGGCTGCCCGGAGTGCTACCGGCCGGCCCGCGGGGGCAACTCGACCCGGCGACTGACCCAGGCACAGGCTGAGGCCGCCGCGCAGGCCGCCGGGTGGGAGTTGCTTGACGCCTACGCTGGATCCAAGCGCAAGGGCTGCTACCGCTGCCTGCGCTGCGGGGGTGTAGTCGCGCGCAGCCACAACATGCTCGCGGTCACACCTGCCCCTACTGTAAGGATTGTGGTCCCCCCGCCATTTAGGGAGCGAGCGCGGCACCCACCATCCTTTCGGTGAACACCGACCCGAACTCCTCCCAGTCTTCCCGGCGGCGCTGGACGCGGCGGGAGAGCACCCGTCTGCCGGTTAGCCGCACGGACGCCGGCCCGGAGGCGTGCGCTCGCTGGACGCACTGCTACGTGGTGCTCATCCGCGAGCGGCTGGCCGCCCTGGACCCGCTCGATCTCGCCCGGATGACGTCGCGGGAGGTCATCGGCGAGTTGTTTCCCCTGCTTCACAGCTTGTCGCAATGGGTTGGCTTCAACGAGGTTTGCCGCTTGCTGGCCGAGGACGCGGAGTGCGAGGTGGCGATCACCGAGGCTGCCCTGCGTATGGCGCAGCGTCAGCCGGCCGACCATTGGGCGCGCTGGTGGCGCGACGTGCGCCGGCCCCTGGAGCTGCTCTGCCGCGCCCACCGCGCCGACCCGGTGCGGGTGCTCTACGAAGCAGGCTACCTAGTTGAACTGCGCGGCGCGGAGGCGCACCTAGACTTCGGCGGCTTGCAAGAGAGCCGCGCCGGCCTGGAGACGTTGCGGGCTGCTCGCGCCCACCTTCAGCGTCACTGGTTCGGCTGCGAGCCGCGCACCCGACAGGCGGCCCGCATCTACATCGGTCCCGTGCTGGAAGGTCTGCGCCGGTCGTGGATGGCCGGACGCGAGGACGATTGGTGAGGAGGATGATGATTCGGCGCGGACAACCAAGTAACTTACTCCCATCTCGAAAAACCGTTGGTCAGCGACCAACTTGGTGCTCGCACTGACCAACGCGGCCACGATGTAATTGTCAGCAGGTAGATGGTGAGATTGATTCTAGTTCCGGGGGTTACTCCGCTGATGTCTTGTCTTTGAAGGTTGCGCCGCCTTTTGGCTTAGGGTGTGTTCACAGTTAAGCCACGCAACTCGACGGCGGTGAGGGCGGCGAGGATGGCGCCCAGGAACATGACATCGAGCTTGTCGTAGCGGGTGGCCACGGCCCGGAACTGCTCGGCGCGGCCGACCAAGCGCTGAATGCGGTTGCGCCCTCGATACTCGGCTTTGTCGTAAGATGGCGGGACCGCCCTAACAAAATGGTTGCTGTTCGCAGCGGCCTTGCGGCAGTCGGCGAAGCGAACAGCCGTGTTCCCAAAGAGTGTAGTTGGCCGTCAGGTTACTTTATTGAAGTATCGCCGAGCGATCCGCAACGACTTACGGCAGTGTCCGAGACTTCTAAAGCCTTCTTCAACCTTGTGTAATGAGCCGTCCAATAATCAACCCTGGCACGAACCATGCTAAAAATACTGGGTGTGTCCGAGTATGTCGTAACTTTGAACATTCCCCGTGATTTAGCGTTGCCGGAGGAGATCATCCGCTTGTATCCTCACCGCACCCTGTTCTACAAAGTTCAGGATCGAGAGAATTTCCTCGCTGATCACCAACCATTGCTTCGCGCGATACGTGAAAGTGCAGAGGGGCGTCTGCTCTGCGGGTGTCAGTCCGGGAGGTTTGCACCAGTGGGTGTGCGTCGCTCTCCAACCGGCGATGGCTCATATCAAGTTTACCGTCTCCACCACGAAGGACTACGACACCAAGCTGGCTGCCCTTTCTGGTCGGCGCCAACTGTCAGCCACACCGAAAGCAGCGTTCGCGATAACGAAGACGGCACCATTTCCGTGAAGCTAAATTTTGGGTTGGGGGTGGGTGGGTCGAACGGATTTGGCGACGCAGACCAGGATGAATCTCCTTTACGGACGCGTCGTGTTGTTGAGAAACTCGACGGCTACGGACCCGAGGCTTTCCTGCGCTAACTCTTCGTGCGCGGCGGGCTCAACCTCTGGAGAAAGTGGTTTCGGTCTTATCACCGGGCGGAGGAAACTCAGGAGGGCAAATTGGACTGGTGGCCATCCTATCGTCGCCTCCGCGACGCTCTCCACATGATCCTGCCGATGGATTGCCGGGACGCTACCCTGCTTGACCGATACGTTTGCATCGCTGGCAAGGGGGCTGGCATGGCGCGTGAATACCGCATCGGCACGCAGTTTCTTGCCGTCAGCACCGTCAAGTGTATCAAACCTAATCCGAGGGGAGGCTATCGCATCTACCTTGATGGATGGAGCGGTCAGACCCGGGCGTGCTTCTTCGCCGCGGATGCGCTCGTCGCGGCCATGCTGCGACAGCTCCGCTTTCTGCCGAAAGTCGCTGACGCAAAAGTTCTACAGCGAGAACTAATCCTTCCTAGAGAGGGAGAGTTCTGGTGGACGGCTACAGTCGTGGGGGTTGAGGGCTATGACGAGCGTTCCGCTTACTACCAAGCACGGCGATGCGGATGTTTACGCGCCAGCCTCTTGGCCATTCCATTCGAGTCGGACGAAGAGTTGCTATTTCAAAAAGAACTCGTGCGGCTAGGACGCAGCTTTCAGGTTCCACTCCTCGCCGGGACGGTGCCGAAGTTGCCCACGCGACGTCCGGATGTGCTATTGGAAGATACCGGTGCGTGGCCCCCGCCTTGTGTGGAAGTGGTGGGGATGCTGGGGCGCCCGTCTTATGACGAAAATCACCAGCAAAGGATGCTGGAATATGCCAACGCTGGCATCAACGTGGGCACATGGAGGAAAGGCGAGCCGTTCTGTTTCCTGGATGAAGGCCCTTTTCGCTGCGTCAGTCACAGCGCCATGTTGCCCAGAGCGCCTGAACTGGCCGGAGCATAATCTCCTGCGACGTCAACATCGGCCTGGCATCCACCAACGCCTGCAACAGGTGCAGATCCAGGGCATCGCCAATCTCTCAGGGGTGCCTTGTGTCGTCGCCAGCGTCGGCTCTGCCAGCCCCAAAATACCCCGGTGAGCAGGAGAACGGACAGGAACAAGGCGAGGAAAAACAAAAGTGACGTTGGTAAGAAAAATCGGCTCACTACGCTGAAGAACCCTTCAGGGGCTGTGCCGTTAGGCCAACAGCCCGTTCAGACCCCGAAGACCCAGCAAACCCAACCATCACACGGCAAAGAAGCTCCAGGCTACCAGTCAGGGCGGGGCCGACCACCGGCACCCGTGATGGGGCCACGCGCATCCTGATGACGCGCTTCGTCGCCTCAGGAGAGGTGACGAAGCGCGTCGATGGCGTCGGCAAAGTGGGTTGCGTCCCGTAAGGCGCCACCCACGCTCACATAGTGCGCTTCACCAGGGGTGAAGGAAATCGGGCAAGGCCGGTAGAGACGTGCCAAGCGTGGACCTCTCCTATCCTGCGGCGCGCCTTTTAAGACGATCCGCACCATTCAGGAAAAGCATCAGAAAGAAATTTAACCCTTCTTAGCAGGGAGTTTGCGCACGTCACCGACGACTTCTAAAGCAACCGGCACACCGTCCACTTCGGCCGGCAACACGGTTTTGCCCTTTGGTGATCGTTGAAGGTTCACTTTCAGAACATAGTTGTCCCCGGACTTGGCAATGCCGACACCGCGGACCGTGCGGATGCCCTTCAACATCCCCAGAGCTTTGCTCTTGGCGGCGCGGGCTTGATCCAAGGTGGCACTCATGGAGGGAGAGGTTAGGTTCGGGAAACGGGCGCTCGGCTCATCCACCGCGGACGTCAGGTCAGACTTTTTATTACACCTTCTCTACGCCGCACGCTACACGGAAAGCGTCAACTCCGCTTCGAGCAGATCCAGGGCCACCCGCAAGGGATTAACGTAGGTCAAACCCTGACCGTTGCTGCCGCCTCGGTCCGCTCCGGCAAAGAGCAGGCCGACGGCCCGTTTGTCCTCGTCCACCACGAGCGAGCCACTGTCACCCCCGTCGCTGAAGGGATCGTCGTCCACACCCTCAACCTCGATCTGCCCATCGAAGCGCAAGGTGCCAACGTCGAAGTCAACGCGCACCCGGTCCAGCTCGATGGCCGTGATCCGCCCGCGGGTTAGTCCCGTGGTGCGGCCAACCTTTGCCACCAAGAGGTTCACGTCGGGGAGGTCTTCAGCCAAGCCGGTCAGCTTGCCCAATCCCGTGAGAGTGACAGGGTCATATTCGATCCCGTCCCGGAGCGCGGCGAGGGCGGCGTCCGCGGCGTTGGCCCCGCGCCGCTTCAGTCGCACGAAGCCGGCCAGCGTGGCCACGGCATCCGCCGGGTTACGTCCGCGGTCGAAGGTCCCAGGCTGGAGAATGGCGTCGCCCGCTTTGCCGCGGTTCTCGTCGGCCAGCACATGGTTGTTGGACAGCACGCAGAGTCGGCCGCCGCGACGCTCTCGCACAAAGACACCCAGGGTGCCTGCGGTCACGAGGTGATGGCCGATGGATCCCCCGAGGCGCAGGGGACGGTTGCGCTGACGGTGCCACGACGGGGTGGACGACCGCTTGACCACCGGGCCGACGAAGCGGACGTCCACCTCACCGCGAGCGCGCTTTTCGACCAGCTCCAACGCCCGCAGACTGCTCACCGTGCGCTGCTGAACGCGCACGGCCAGCCGGTAGTCCCCACCTTGCCGGGGGGCGATGCCCAAGGCGATGAGCAGCGGCTCCTCGGCCGTGGCGGTCTTGATGGACTGGGTAGAGCTGCCCATCACGGCACGGGCCGACGCCGTGGACCGCGGCGAGGATGGTTGGGTCAGGGTGTCAGCCAAAGCCAGTTTGAGTTCGCGCACGGAGTCGAGTTTCATGGGAGAATGACCGGGTTTGAGGGGATGTTTTCGGGGAGAAAAGTTTCAACGGCAGAGGACTCCCACAGAGCGTAACCGCTTCCGAGCCGGTCAGCCTGCTCCCAGGCACGGTTGAGTAGAAGCACGGGAGAATCACCCGGCTGCCAATCCCGGTCCGGGGCGGCCTCGACCGGCAGGCACTCGCGGGGGCCAGCCTCAACGAGAAGATCGGAGATGGTTCCCGCCACCGCGTCCTGCCAATCGTCCTCGTAGAACCCGAAGTAATCCTCGCCCGCATCCAGCGCCGCAGCGACATCGGCCCACTCGGCGGTGATCGCCTCGGCCGCCTCCTCATAGCCCAACGCGCGGGCGCGGTGCGCGAGCAGCCGAACCCGCAGCCACGTCACAGGGTGCGCGCTGCCGTCCAGCTTGTCCGGCGGCAGGGAAAAGTCGTCGCGGTGTGCCCCGCCACAATAAGCGCTAAAGGCGTGGAGAAAGGCTGGCCCGCTCATCACCAGGCCCACGGCGTCGCAGAAGAGTTCCTGCGCCCAAAGATACCAGGTGTCCACCACGGCCCGGCGTCGCTCGGCCTGCTTGCGCGCCTGGGCATCGCTGCGGTGCGAAGGAGGGTGCAGCGCCTCGGCGATGACGCTCTGCAACTCGGCGACCAGCGCATCCATCTCCGGCTCGTGCAAGCGGTAGAGCACATGGCCGAACTCGTGGAAGAGCAGAGGCTGGAGCAGCAATCCCCGTTGTTCCAGAGGCGGGAAGAAATACATGGGGACGTGCTGCATCAACGGCAGGACGGCCGGGTCGGCGTCCTGGAACGCCCCGGGAAGAGCGGCGGTGCCGGGATCGGTGCCGTGCATCCAGCCGATGATCTTCAGACAAAGGGTATCGCTGGTGGTCGCGCGCAGAACCGGGGTGATCAGCTTCCGGCTGAGGAGACAAACTTCGTCGGTGGTCCGCTGCACCTCACTGAGCATTTCCTCCAAGATGGCGTCCACGCCCAACGCCAACCGGCGCTGGTTTTCGGCCACGTCGCGGGTGCAGTCCTCGCAAACGGTCCATAGATAGGCGCGGTAAGGTTCAAGGGAAGCAGGCACCACGGCCGCATTAACGAGTCCCCGCAGGAGGTCCAAATCTCTCGTGAGCATCAGGTTGCGCCGCTCCAGCGCAACCCGAAGCCCGACCCTAGTAGAGGACGAAAGAGTGGCCTGAAAGTTCACAGTTCGCCCAGGATGCCGGTGCGGTCGGTGTGCGCCTGCTCTTCCAACATGCCGCGGAGCGAACGAAGGCAGCTCAGGAGATGTTCACGGTCGTCGCGGTCCTCCGAGGTGAGCAGACGCGCGGACTCCTCGGGCGCCAACGCGAAGAGCACCGATCGGGAAGGGCCGCCCTGGCGGGCGTGCAAGAAACGTCCGGCGAGCGAACGCAGCCGCGGATCGGCTCCAGGCAAAGGCGAGAACGGGGCGGATTCGGCGCTGCCCACCAACGACCCGAGGTTCTGCAAGAAAGGCTCTAACCGTTCCCGGGCGTCGGCCGCGTCGGCGGCCGTTTGCGCGTCGGAGATCCCAGCTAAGGCGAGCTTGGTGTGGATTGCCAGCACGTTGATGGCGGAGATCAATCCCTGGGTCCGCTCGTAGTTGGCGGCGGCGAGCCATTCCTTGCTCATAAGCCGGAGGGTTAGCGAATCCGTCGAGCTTCCTGCTGGAGGCGGGTGATGAGTTCTTCGTCGGTGCGGCGCAAGGTCGTGAACAGCCTCTGGGCCACCCGTGGACTGGACCAGTTCAACTGCGCCCCGGCGTGGCATTCGACCGCCACATCACGCAGATAGCTGCTGCCCTCGCCGGGCGTGCGCAGGACCAACGGCTCGGCCGTGCCGCCGCGCAGGGGGCTTGTCCCGTGTTGGCCAGAAGCACCAGGGAAGGGGTGACTTCCACCACCGTGCTTTCCGGAACGTTGGTCGCGTTTCCTTTCTCGTCCACCTGCCACAGCCGGAACTGCTTCAAGCTGTCCTTAAACACCAAAGCGACGTCCACCCTGGCCGCCGGCGCGAGTAACCCCATTTTTTCCATCCTCGGAATGACCCGCGCCAGCGCCGCGGGTTCGTCCCGGTCCAGCCGGCCATCACGCAAGATCAGGAGGCTGGCGAGCGGGATCATGATGCCAGCTCCGGTGCCACTCCGACCGATGGGGGACAGCACCTTCTGGATCAGGCGGATGATCTCCGTTTCCAACATCAGCCCGTTAATGGACTCAAACTTGGAATCGCTCTTCACAAAGACCTCTGTCTGGATTTCAAACTGCCGCTGACCGTTCCGGCCCGCCCGGTTGACCAGCAGCGAGAGGGCGAAGTGCCGACGGTCGCGGCCAACGTCGATGACCAGTTGCGCCTCGTAGAGACCACAGGCGGGGATGAAGGGAGCGCCGTCCAGCTTGTCGAGCAGTTCCAGGGCGTTCAGGGTGACAAAGGTTTCCCATTCCTGGCGACCCGTCCGGAGGCACAAACCAGAGCCCCGGCGGTCAGGCAGACCCTCACGCAAGCCGCGGTATTTCTCCTGAAGCACCCCTTCCGTCACCCGCTTAATCCGCCGCTCCGGCAGCCGCAGAGCCACCTCGTGGTAGGCGCTCGGGTCCGCGTTGAGGACGTAGAGCACGGCCCCTTCGGCGCGGATGTTCCGCAGCCGCTCCACACTGTCGGAGACGTCCTCGTAGGGCACCTTGTGGAAGGTGAATGCCTTGCCCGTCCAGTCTTTCAGCCGGGCGCAAACGTCCGCGGCAAACTGGCCGGCGGCCTCCTCGACTACGCCGCTTGGGAAGGCACAATCCACGGTGCGGCAAACGGTCGGTGGCAGCCGCCAGCACCCGCCGTCGCGCAGCAGGTCGAGTCGGCGTCCAAAGTAACTCTGCCTCACCTCCGGTCGGCATCCTGGTGCGGGCGGGTGCAAGACCCGACCCTTGCCGAAGAACAGTGCGGGCGCGGCTGCCACGAAGGTTCGGGATGGGCCGGGACGCCAGAACCCCGTCTGCAACCCTGGGGCCACGTGCCCGAAGGGTCGCGGCCCGACCTCGCGCCAGAACGCCTCCACCGCGTCCCGTCGCTGTCCCGGGCTCATGATCGTCAGCCGTTGCAAGCGGCGGTGTAGAACCTCGTTGAAGAGCCGCAGGCGCACCCGCGTTGCCGCAACCGGTTGCGATCCGCTCAACCCCTCAAAGTGCATCAGCACCGCGGGCGTGTCGGCGTCCACCATCATCTTCGGGAAGACGGCCCGGTAGTAATCCAGCAGGGAGGGGTAGGACTGGCCGTGTGCGCGCACCACCCCGGTCGTGGCGCAGGTCATGCCCGCGGGGGCGTCGGCGAAGTAGCACTTCACATGGCTGCGGCCGTTCTGGTAAACGAGCGTGCCCTCACCTTGGTGGCGTTGGGCCAACCGGTCGAACAACTGGCGCCACCGTTGCCGTTCGGCCGCGGAAACCTGCGGGTCGAAGAACCAAGCCAAAGACTGTTCGGTGAAGAAGGCGGTCTGCACGTCGGCCGCCAAGCCGATACCCTCTCCCTCCACGACCACACCCGTGAAAGTCACCCGACGATGGGCCGCAACCTCGGCGTCGCTCTCGCGTAGGGGCGCCCATTCATACCAGTGGCGCGGGCTGTCGTAAGACCAGCGTCGCGCGCCCCGCGCCATCTCCACGTGCAGGGCGCGTTCAAGCAGCGCCGCCATGCGCGCGGCCTCCTCCGGCCCTTCCATCGTCAACCGTGGGATACTCCCCGCGTCGGTGGCAGTCAGTTCCCATTCCTCATCCTTGAGGTGGATCTCGGGCACGGGCCGGGTGGTGGCTACCGCCAGCGCCGCCTCGGGACCCGGGAGCGGCACGGCCGCGAGGTGGTAGGCCAGCTGCAAGCGCATACACACCTTCTGCAACAACTCGGGCCGGGGTTGCTGCGTGCCCTCCACGCGGGCCTTACGCACGGCCACGTAAAGACCGCGTCCGGGCCGGACGATGCGGATGTTAGTTTCGACCTCCATAAACACATTCCCGCCCCTCGGGGCACGCCGTCAGATAGGGGCAAAGCCGGCAGAGCGCCGGTTGGGCGCTGGCGGTGAATGCGGCGGCTACACCCTCCTGACCGTAGCCGCGCATGGCGGCCATGCGTTCCGCATCCTGGATGATGCGCGCGCGGGCGACGCCGAGGCTCCTGGCGTCCACGGGGAACGGGACCAGGCTGCCGCTGACCAGGTAAGCCTTGAAGACCGAAATGTGCTCCGGCGGGCAGTTGAAGGCTCCGCGCGCCCAGAGCGCGTAGGCGGCGAGTTGCAAGCTGTCGTCGGTCTGCGCGTCCTCGGAGGAGAGCTTCCAGTCCACAATGGTGATTTTCCCGTCTTCCAACGTGACGAGATCCACCCGGCCGCGCACCCGACAGGGCAGGTCGCGGATGCGAAACGCTTGTTCGATGCGCGCCTCGCCTCCTCGGACCACCGCTCGGAGTCGCTCGTAAATCGGATTGGACAAGAACTGCTTCAACGCTTCGTCCATCTGCGTTGTGACCCCCGCGCAGAGGTCCTCCGCGTCCGGCCAGCCCTGCCAAAACTCCTGGAGCGTGCATGGCACGTTCGCTCCGAGCGTCAGTTCCCCGTTCCGTGCCTGTCGTGAATGTTCCACGTCCCGACGAAAAGAGTCCCGCACGCGGTTTCGGAGCGCTTCACCATCGCCGGGACCGCCTGCCTCCAATTCCGCAGGTGACCGGCGATGCCGCGATGAACCAAGTCACCTGCACGCAAGTAACGGTTTTGCAGTCCCTTTAGGGTGCGCAGAGTAGCCTTGGCAGGTTCCCCGAGCGCGCTCCGCTTGAGGGCGCCGAAGTGGTCGTAATAGTAGTGGCGCGGACACGCTTCCAACTGCACCCGCTGGGTGTAGGACCAGCACACCCGACGCAACTCCTCCCAAGGTGCAAGTTTTCTCTCCTCGACGGCTAACGCGTCGAAGAGGGCCATCTGCTGGGATTGTGCCCGGGGTGCGTTCATCATTTCAATCGGCGCATCCGCCTTACCTCGGCACCGAGGTGCCGCCATTCCTCGTCGCGCAGCTTCAGTTTCTGGGCTTCGCGGAGAAACTCTTGCGCCGCCGGGTTGGTGCCGACGTTGTCATGGACGTCCGACGGCAACTTTCCGGCGAGGGCGAGCAGGGTCTCTGGTCCCACGTCCAAGGCTTTGCAAATGCTGACAATGGTATCTGCCGCGGCGGGGAGATTTCGCCCGTTCTCCAACTTGCTGACATAAGAGAAGTCTAGACCAGTGCGCTCGGCCAACTCGCGCTGGGTCATCCCGGCGTCTCGCCGGATGGTGCGCAAAGTGGTTCCAAAAGTCGTCTTTTCCTCAGGCATTGATCCGACCTTAACGGGATGTTGGGTTGAGTGTCAACACCAATTTTCGGTGTCTTAAAGCGTTTCTCCTTTGCGTGTTCATCGTTAGAGCCGGTAGCCGGCGTGGGTAAACCAGCCCCGGGCGTCGGCGGGGCGGATGGCGGCCAGGCCCTCGGCCAAGGCGGCGTCGAGCCGCTCGGCGGTGCGGGCGGCCAAGCATCCTCGCCGGCGGCTCGCAGCAGACCGCCTCCATCGGCGCCGCCGTCCTCGCCGCGCACCAAGAACTGGTCGGCGAACTCCTGAAGCTCGCCCCCAAGGATTCGCCGCTCGCCGGTGATTAGACCGAAGGAGGTCGCGGGCCGCGACGCCGGCCTTGCCAAGCTCGACGAGCCGGCGCGCCGGGAGAGCTACGCCGCCCTCCTCGGCCGCGCAGGAGGCCTTGGCGGCCAGGCTGCTGGCCTGGT
>CAXTFX010000103.1:0-11561 GCA_964243185.1 uncultured Chthoniobacterales bacterium | reverse complement strand
TCGTTCATCGGCCCCCCGGACGGGACCGACCTATTCCTTGCTCCCGCTGGCGGCCATGCTCTCGATGATTTGCCGCTGGAAGGCCATGAAGACGAAAATGAGCGGAACGGTCGCCAGCACGCTGGTCGCCAGCGTGAGGCCATACTCGGTGTAGTAGGGTGTCTGGTAGAGCGCGATGCCCACCGGCAGCGTGTAGTTGCGGATCGAATCCAGGAAAATCAGCGGCCCGACGAAATCGTTCCACAAACCAATGAAAGTAAACACGCCGAGCGTCGCCATCGCCGGCGCGGACAACGGCAGCGTGACGTGCAGGAACACCCCGAAAGAAGAGCAGCCGTCGAGGCGCGCCGTTTCCTCCAGCGACTCCGGGACGGCCCGCATGAAACTACTGAGCGTGAACACGCCAAACCCGCCCGCCGCCGCCGGCACGATCAGCGCCCACGGCGTGTCGAGAAACCCGAGCCAGCTCGGGACCAGATACACCGGCACGAGGAACAACTGCGCCGGCAGCATCATCGTGACGACCATGACGGCGAGGAACTTCCGGGTGCCCGGCAGCCGCAAACGGGTGATGGCGAACGCCGCCATCGCGGAGGACGCCACCACCAGCAGCGTCGTCGTGGTGGAGACGAACAGACTGTTGAGCAGCCAGCGTCCGAAGGGCGCTTCCTCCGACCAGCCCAGGACGTGTTGATAATTATTGAGCGTCTAGTGCCGGGGCACGATGGACGCCGGGTTGAGCACCTCCGCCTCGGGCTTGAACGAGGTCAACAGCACCAGGACCAACGGCGCGAGAAACGTCGCGGCTGTGAACCGCATCAGGACGTTGACCCAGGAGAAACGTGGCCGTTTCATTCCTCCCCCGCCCTTCGCAAGACCAGACGTTGCACCAGGACGAAAATGCCGAGCATCCCGAACAACAACCAGCTCATCGCCGCGCCGTAGCCGAGGCGGTAGTTGTTAAACGCCGTTTCGTAGATGTATTGGACGACCCCGCGGGTCGCCAACTCCGGGCCGCCGTGGGTTAGCATGAAGGGTTGGGCGAACACCTGGAACGCGCCGATGGTGTTCATGACCATGATAAACCACAGCACCGGCCGGATCATCGGCAGCGAGATGGACCAGAACTGCCGCCAACCGTCCGCCCCGTCCATGCTGGCGGCCTCATAGACCGACTCGGGGACCTGCTGGAGGGCCGAGAGCACCATCACCGCCGAGCCGCCGATGGACCACCAGAGCGTCATCACCACGATGGCCGGCATCGCCAAATGACGGTCGCCGAGGAAGGAGATCGGGTTTAGTCCGACCTGCCCCAGCAGGTGCGTGAACAGCCCGAACTCGCGGTTGTAGAACCACTGCCAGAGGATGCCGACGACGACGACGTTCAACATCCCGGGCAGGAACAGCAGCGCGCGCACGCCGTGGCGGCCCACGGTCATCGCGTGCATCCCCGCGCCGAGCAGCCCGGAGAGCACCACGGTTGCCGGCACGGCCAGCCCGACGTAGCTCAACGCTGCCACGACCGCCTTCCAGAAGTAGGGGTCGGCCGTCAGCGCCTCGCGGAAATTGTCCAGCCCGACGAACTTCGGCGGGGCCGTCGAGGTCAGGTCCAGCTTCATGAACGCCAGCCCCAGCGCCACCAGGAACGGCAGCGCGATGAACCCGACGAACGCCAGGGTGTAGGGCGCGAGGAACAGATATTCGGCGAAGCGGCGCGGCTTCCCAGGTGGACGGCGACCTCCGGGCGCCGTTGCCGGCGCGAAGCGCCCTGAAATTTCAGGCGGCTTCGCCGCGAACAACGGCGCCCGGAGGTCGCCGTCCACCTCGACTGTCGGAGCTTCCACCGTCTTCATCGCGCGTCCTCCCCCACGAGCATCGGCAGCCCGGCGTTGGTCATGAACCGCTCGAAGTTCTCCCGCCCCTCCCGGAGCGCCGCCTCCGGGGTCATCCGGCCGCGCACGGCCTTTTCGACGGCAAAATCCATCTGCTGGAGCAGCTCGAACACGCCCGGCGAACGCGGCGGGTAGCGCACGTAGGGCACCTGTCGGGCGAACGCCGCCTGCACGGGCATTGCCTGGAACACCGGGTCTTCCCGCGCGCTCCGGCGGGCCGGCACCTGGCCGGCCTCGGCCCACTCCAGGCCCTTCGAGGACAGGAAACGGATGAAGCCCAGCGCCGCCGCCCGCCGCTCCGACGGGAGGTCCGCCCGCACGCAGAGGACGTGCGAATCGCCGTGCGTGCCCGGGTGCGGGCCGATCTGCGGCATCGGCGCGCCGATGGCCTCCAGCCCGCCGAGCCGCTTGAGGTCGCCCAGCATGAAGACGCCGTCGAACACCATCGCCACCTTGTTCTGCCGGAAGCCGACCCAGCCGAGGTTGCCCTCCGGCTCCGGGATGAGGTGGTGCTCGTTCAACAACGACACCAGGAACGCCAGCGCCGCGACGTTCTCGGGGCAATCCAGCGCGCAACGGCCCCCCTCGTCGAAGTAGCGTCCGCCGAACTGCGGCACCAGCGACATGAGGTTGTTCCGCCACTGGGTCAGCGAAAAGCCCCACTGCTCGGGGTTGCCGTCGTGATCCGCGTCCACCTTCGTGCGGCGGATGGCGTCCATGAACTCCTCGCGCGTCCGCGGCGGCCGGGCCTGGCCGTCGGCGTCCACGATTCCGGCCGCGCGCAGCATGGTGGCGTTGCAGTAAAGGCCCTGGGGGTGGATGTCTATCGGCACCCCGGCCAACCGCCCGCCGAACCGGAGCTGGCGCAGCAGCGACGGCTCGAAGTCATCCAAGGGCAAAGCATCCGGCCCCTGGAACAACGGCTCCACGTCCCCGATGAACCCGAATCTTAGGACGGGGGGGCGGGAGGATTGCGGGCGCATTCGGTTGCCCTGCTGAGGCGGCGCGGGGGCCGCCGATGTTTGCCTGTCAACAAAACCGCCGGTGGATCATATCCGGCCAACCCCCCGAACCTTAGCCGCGCGTTTCGGGGGTCCCCGCGGGTGACGACGCCTTCGGTCCCTCCCCGCGGACCTCCCTTTTCCATGATTACCCGTCTCACCATCCGCGCCGACCAGCCCCAGGGCCCCATCAACCCGAACGTTTACGGCCAGTTCGCCGAGCACCTCGGGCGCTCCATCTACGAGGGCCTCTGGGTCGGCGAGGACTCCCCGATCCCGCACACCCGCGGTCTCCGCAACGACGTCGTCGCCGCGCTCCGGCAGCTCCGCGTCCCCGTCCTGCGCTGGCCCGGCGGCTGTTTCGCCGACGAATACCACTGGAAGGACGGCATCGGGCCGCGGGAGCACCGGCCCTCCATGATTAACACCCATTGGGGTGGCGTCGTGGAGAACAACCACTTCGGCACGCACGAGTTCTTCGATCTCTGCGAGCAACTCGGTTGCGCGCCCTACGTCTGCGGCAACGTCGGCAGCGGCACCGTGCGGGAGATGATGGAGTGGGTCGAATACATGACCAGCGACGCCGACTCGCCGATGGCCAGCCTGCGCCGGCACCACGGCCGCGAGCAGCCCTGGCGCCTGCCGTATTTCGGCGTGGGCAACGAGAGCTGGGGCTGCGGCGGCAACATGCGCCCGGAGTATTACGCCGACCTCTACCGGCGCTACAACACCTACGTCAAAAACTACGCCGGCCACCGCATCGCGCGCATCGCCGGCGGCGCCAACGTGGACGACTACCGGTGGACGGAGACGCTGATGGCCCAGGCCGGCCGGCTCATGGACGGGCTGTCCCTCCACTACTACACCATCCCGAGCGGCGACTTCCTCCACAAGGGCCCCGCCTTCGGCTTCGGGGAGGACGCTTGGCACGGCACGCTGTTCCAAGCCCTGCGGATGGATGAACTCATCACCAAGCACGGCGCCATCATGGACCGCTTCGACCCGGAGAAACGGGTCGGCCTGATCGTGGACGAGTGGGGCACGTGGTATGACGCCGACCCCGGCACCAACCCCGGCTTCCTCTACCAGCAGAACACCCTGCGGGACGCCCTCGTCGCCGCGCTCGGCCTGCACGTCTTCCACCGGCATCACGCGCGGGTCACGATGGCTAACATCGCCCAGATGGTCAACGTCCTCCAGTCCATGATCGCTACCCGGGGCGCCGAGATGGTCCTCACGCCGACCTTTCACGTCTTCGAGATGTATCAACCCCACCAGGGCGCGACGGTGCTCCCCGTCGAGGGAACCGCGCCGGACTACACCCTGGGCGGCGTCACCCTGCCGGGCGTCCACGCCACCGCCTCCCGGGGGCCGGACGGCGCCCTGAACCTCGGGCTCGTGAACCTCCGTCCGGACCAGCCCGCGGAGGTCGCCGTCCGGGTCGCGGGCGGGGCGGCCACCGGCCACCACGTCACCGGGCGCCTCCTGACGGCCGGGGAGATGGACACCCGCAACACCTTTGAGCAACCCCACGCCCTGGCGCCCGCGCCGTTCCCCGGGCTGACCACGACTGATGGCGAGGTCACGTTCACGCTGCCCGCGAAGTCCGTCGCGTCGCTTGCCCTGCGATGACGCTATCCCCTCCGGCGCACTCCCCCGCGGTTCGGCACGCCCGGTGGTCCACCCGCGGCCCGACGGTAAATCCAGAAAAACCCAGCGATCGCGACCGTCCACCGGTAGAGCAGCTTTCCATCGGCCGGCTTCCTCTTTATGCCCACTTCCGCCCCTTCCCCCGAGGCTGCCCCGAATCTGCTCGTGCGGCTGTTTCGGCGCTGGAAGAGCTTCGGCAGCTCCTTCCTGGTCATGTCCATCGCGCTGCACCTGCTCTTCGGGCTGGGGGCGACCTACCTGGTCGTCCAGCAAATCGCCGCCAAGCGGGTAAAAGCCTTCCAGGGCGGGCCGCCCAACCCGAGTCGTTCCCAGCGCGCCGTCGAGCACCGCGTCCAGGTCGCCAGGCAGAAGCAAACCTCCAGCGCCCCGGCGCCGCCCCGGCGGGTGGCCGTCGCGGGCCTGGCCAAGGTGAGCCTGCCCGAGATGCCAGCGGTGGCCGTGGCCAGCGCCAACCTGGCCGTGGCCAGGCTCGGGGGCATGGGCGGGGCCGGCGGCTTCGGCCTCGGCCCGGGCACCCTGGGCGGCGGCGGGGGCGGCGGCGTGCCCATGTTCGGACTGCGCGAGGCGGGCGGCGGCGCGCTCCGGGGCACCTTCTACGACCTGAAACAAACCTCCGGCCGGCAGCCGACGAACATGACGCCGGAGCTCTACGGCAAGTTCATCGTTGATTTCCTCAACGGCGGCTGGAACGAGGGTCTGCTCAACCGCTATCTCCGGGGGCCGCAGCCCCTCTACACCACGCAGATCTTCGTGCCCAACATCTCCGCCGACCTCGGCCCGGCCGCCTTCAACCTGGCGGGCATCGTCCAGCCCAGGATGTGGGTGGTGCTCTACAAGGGCGTCGTGACCCCCTCGGAGAGCGGCACCTACCACTTCGTCGGCGCGGGCGACGACGTTCTGGCCGTGCGCTTCAACGGTCAGCTCGTCCTGGAGCGCAGTTGGTATCACCACACCAGTTGGAAGCCGGCGGCCAACTACGACTACGGTTTCACCGGGATCAAAGACGGCTTCGCCAAGGGCAACCCGCTGAACGTGGAAACCGGCAAGAGCTACCCGATGGAGGTGCTCATCGGCGAACAGCCCGGCGGCTCCTGCTTCTTCGCTCTGCTCATCGAGAAGGACGGGGAAACCTACCGGAAGGATGCCAAGGGCAACCCCCTCCTGCCGCTCTTCCGGCTGGCCGACGTAAACCCTGCGCCCCCGCCCAAGGGGGCCGCGTTGCCGCCGCACGCCGAGGGCGGCCCCGTGTGGAAGGCCACCGCCGCGGCCGTCACCGGAACTTCCCTCCTGGACCAGATGCGCGGGCGCTGAGTCACGCCGCGGGGAAGCGGGGCCTCCGGGCCGAGTTCTAACCCCCCGGCGCCGCTCACCCCGCCGCCGGCCGCGGGGGCGTTACGAAATCTTTGCGGGAACGGGCTTCCCGCCCGGCCCTCGTTTCGCAACGGTGGGGCCTCGACCGTTGCCGGGCGCACCCCGCGCCGCCAACGCCCCCGCCCGCCCCGACCCCATGAAAACCCAAACTCCCGCCCGCGGCACCCTGCTCGCGGCCCTGGTCACCAGCGCCGCCGTCCTGGCCGGCCCCTTCCCCTCCGCCCGTGCCGCCGTCACCTTCCTCGGCGTGGCCGCCGGGGACGCCACCAGCACCGGGGCCACCGTCTGGACGCGCGCCGTGGATGGCGCCGCCCCGGCCGCCACCCCGTTGACGCTCCAAATCTCCACGGACCCCGCCTTCGGGACCTTTTCCACCCTCACGGGGACCACGGACGCGGCGAAGGACTACACCCTCAAGCTCGACCTCACCGGGCTGACCGCCGGCACGGTTTACTACTACCGTTTCCAGGGTCCCGGCAGTGAACTCTCGATCACCGGCAGGTTCAGGACCGCCCCGGCCGCCGGCACGCGCGCGGCCGTCCACTTCGGCTTCAGCGGCGACATGGACGGACTCATCCGCCCCTACGCGCTGGCCGCCACCGTGCCCGGCCAGAACTTCGACTTCTTCGTCAACGTCGGCGACACCATCTACGAGAACGCCTCCAACGTCGCCGGCAACAACGGCGCCAGCTACCTGAACTCCCCCTCCGTCACCCTGTCCGGCACCGTCCCGGCGCCGACCGCCACCGGGGCGACCCAGGCGCAGCTCCGCACGGACTACGCCAAGAAATACCGCGAGCAGTTCCTGCCCGTGAACGTCGGCGGCCAGAATGCCTTGCAGCCCTTCTACGCCGCGCAGGGTAACTACACGCTCCTGGACAACCACGAGCTGGGCAACCGCCAATACATCAACGGCGGCGCCCCCGCCGGCGGCCCCGTCGGCGACCTGACCACCGGCGCCGGGGTGGACGCGCGCGTGCCCGCCAACGACGTGAATACCTCCGGCACGTTCATCAACAAGGCCCCCGGCTTCCAGATTCTCCAGGGGGTCTACCTCGACTACCAGCCCATCGCCAACCGCGGCGTCATCGCCGCCCCCGCCGACCCGCGCACGGACAACACCCGGCGCCTCTACTTCGCCCAGCCCTGGGGCCGCAACGTCACCTTCTTCAACGTGGACGACCGCTCCTACCGCGACATCCGCCTCAAAACGTCCACCAACGCCGACGACACCGGCGCCCGCGCCGCCAACCCCGGCCGCGCCATGCTCGGCGCCACCCAGCTCGCCTGGCTGGAGCAGGCCCTCCTCGACGCCCAGGCCGCCGGCACCCCCTGGAAGGTCATCGTCGTCTCCGATCCCATTGACCAGGTCGGCCCCATCGGCGGCGCCCTCACCGGCATCAACAACACCAGCGGCAACCCCAGCTACTCCCCCGTCTCGGCCGACGGCGGCAAGTCCTGGATGGGCGGCTACCGCGCCGAGCGCAACGCGCTGCTCAAGTTCATCGCCGACCACCAGATCCCCAACGTCGTCTTCCTCGCCACCGACGACCACCAGAACCGGGTCAACGAGCTGACCTACTCGCCCACCGGCCAGACGGAGGTGCAAAGCTCCTACGTCAAGGTGCCCTTCTGCTTCCAGATCGTCTGCGGCCCGCTCGGCGCCACCGGCCCCGACCTGTTCCTCAACCACGACTTCAACAGCCTCAAGACCATCGCCGACAGCTTCTTCACCGCGCAGACCAACGCCGGGATCGAGCCGTTCGGCCTCCAGGGCTACCCCGGTTTGCACAACGTCACCCGCGAGGGCGACGCCAACGCCGCCACCGCGCCCTCCACGGTGGATTTCTACAGCCCGGACACCTTCAACTACAACACCCTGGACGTGAGCGCCGACGGCCGCACCCTCACCGTCGCCAGCGTCGGCATCACCTCCACCCCGCAGAACTCGGCCCTGGAATACGGGGCCAACGGCAACACCGCCCGCACCATCTTTTCCTTCCAGGTGGACGCCACCAACGCCCTGGTCGCCCGCGGCGGCTACAGCTTCAACCGGCGCACGGGCAGCCTGTTGCAGACCATCACCGTGAAAAACGTCGGCGGCGACGCTGTCACCGGCCCGGTCTATGTCGCCCTGGACAACCTTTCCGCCAACACCAGCCTGCTCAACCGGACCGGGATGACGGCCCAGCCCCCCGCCGGCAGCCCTTACATTCTGGTCTCCGGGGCGGACCTCGCCCCCGGCGCGTCCGCCAGCGTCACGCTCCAGTTCGCCAACCCGGCCACCGGCACCGTGACCTACGCCGCCCGCACCCTCACCGGCCCGGCCACCCCCTGAACTCCCGGACTCCGTCCCGAAGAAAGCAACCTCATGAATACCCACGTTACCCTCCTCCGCCTCGGCCTCGGTCTGCTCCTCGGCGCGTCCGGCTTCCTGACGGCCACCGGGAACTCCCGGGCCGCCACGTTGAACTTCCACCTGGACCTCAACACGGCCTCGCTCATCGGGAATGCCGCCGCCCCGTTCGCCCTGGACCTCCAGTTCAGCCAGGGCAACGGCCTGTCCAACACGGTCACGGTCTCCAACTTCGTCTTCACCCTCGGCGCCCCCGTCGGCTCGGCCACGACCTCCGGCGGCGCCAGCGGGGGCCTCGGCTCCAGCGTGGTGCTCGTGGACAGCAGCCCTATCAACGACCTCTACCAGGTCTTCAGCGGCACCACCACGGGCCTCGCCTTCGACGTGTCCACGACGCTCAACGCCTCCGCCGGCACGCCCAACCTGTTCAGCGTGTCCATCCTGGACAAGAACCTCCTGCCCATCTTGACGACCTCCCCCGGTGCCGGCACCCCGGCCGAGACGGACTACCTCGTCGGCGTCCCCATTGACGACGCCTCCACCTTCAGCTCCGTCCGCACCTACTCCAGCACCGTCACCGGCAGCACCACGCCCGGGGTGACGGTGGCCGCCTCCCCCGTGCCCGAGCCGTCCGGCCTCGCGCTGCTGCTGACCGCGTTGTCCCTCGGCGCCGGCGGGGAAGCGGCCTGCTGGCGGCGGCGCCAACGCCTCGTCGCGTAGCCAGCCCGCCCCCGCACGCTGGGGAGGGCAACGCGGCCGCGGCGGCTAAACCCGGGTCGGCACGTGGCCGTCGGCGCCGGGGAGCACGACGCTGAAGGTGGAGCCCTCGCCCGGGCGGCTGACGACCTCCGCGCGCCCGCCGTGGGCCTCGACGACGGCGCGCACCAGGCTCAGGCCCAGGCCGCTGCCGGGCTCGGAGCGGCTGTTGTCGGCCCGGTAGAGCCGCTCCCAGATGCGCGGCAGCTCCTGCGGGGCGACGCCGATGCCCCGGTCCCGCACGGTCAGGCGCACCTGCCCGGGGTGGTCCCGCGCCGCGGCCGCCCCGATGTGGACCTCCCCGCCGGGCCGGGAATATTTCACGGCGTTGTCGAGCAGGTTGGCCAGAATCTGCTGGAGGCGGACCCGGTCGGCGAGCACGCGCAGGCCGGCGGGCACCCCGACGGTGAGGCGGACCCCGCGGCCCTCCGCCTCGTAGCCGTAGAAGTCCGCCGCCGTTTCCACCAGGGGCCGGAGCTCCAGCGGCTCGGGCCGCAGGCGCATCGTGCCGTGCTCGGCCTGGGAGATGTCCAGCAGCGTGCCGAGCATGGCCAGCGCCCGGCGGGACTCCTCGACGGCGTCGGCCAGGGCCTCGCCCCGGCGCTCGGCGCGGCGGGCGGGGGGCTCGGCGTCGCCCGCGGGCTGGAGGGCGGCCTCGGCGGCGGCGTGCAGGCGGGTGAGCGGGGTTCGCAGGTCGTGGCCGACGTGGTCGAGCGCCTCGCGCATCCCCCGGATGAGGGTTTCGTTGCGGGCGAGCATCCGGTTGAAGAGCCGGCTCAACTCGTCCAGCTCGTCGCCCCGGCCCGCCGTGCGCGTCGGCACGCGGGCCGTCATGTCCCCGGCGTCGAGGACGGCGCGGGTCGTGTCAATGAGCCGGCGCACCGGCCGCAGGGCGCGCACGGTCAGCGCGGCGGCCCCGGCCAGGGCCAGGAGCACGACGAACAGCGCCACGGCCGGCAGCACCCGGCGCAGGTCCTCCAGCAGCTCGCGCTCGCGCCGGTCGCTCTTGGCCACCTCCAGCCAGCGGCCGTCCGGCACGGGCTCCCCGTAAACCTGCCAGCGACCGGCGCGGTCGCGCGCCGGCAGGGTGCGCCAGCCCGTTCTCCGGGTTCGCTGCAGCTGCCCGGCGAGCCAGCGCAGGTTCTCGTCCTCCCGCGGGCCGGCGGGCGCGCGCAGGAGCACGGTGCGCCCGTCGGCCTCCGAGAGCCGGATGAGGGTGTTCTCCAGGTCCGCGGGCTCGCGCTCGATCTGGCCGCGGAAGCCCTCGCTGCCCCCCGGCCCCCGGCAGAGGGCGAGGTCCTCGTCGAACTCCGCGCGGATCTCCGCCTGGTCGGCCCGCCGGCCGGAGTCGGCGATCATCCACAGCGCCAGGGAGCCGAGCAGGCCGAAGGAGGCGGTGAAGCCCAGCGCATACCACCCCGAGATGCGGAAGCCCAGCGAGCGGGGCAGCCGTTTAATCCAGGCGGAGGGCATAGCCGACGCCGCGCAGGGTGTGGATGAGCCGGGGCTGGCGGTCGCGGTCCACCTTGTTGCGCAGGCGGAAGACGAGCACGTCCACCACGTTGGTGCCCGGGTCGAAGCTCCAGTCCCAGACCTGCTGGAGGATCATGGTCTTGGTGACGACGCGGCCGGCGTGGCGCAGGAGGTATTCCAGCAGGGCGAACTCCTTGGGCTGGAGCTCGATGACCTCCTCCCCGCGCTGCACCCGCCGGGAAAGCCGGTCCAGGGAAAGGTCGGCGAAGGCATACCGGGTGGGCTCGGCGGCCGGGGCGCCCGCCGCGCGCCGGGTGAGGGCCTGGAGGCGGGCGTGGAGTTCGTTGAAGGAAAAGGGTTTGCCCAGGTAGTCGTCCCCGCCCGCCTCCAGGCCCCGCACCCGGTCGTCCACGGAGGCCAGGGCGCTGAGCATGAGCACCGGGGTGAGCACCCGGCGGCGGCGCAGCTCGGCGATGACGGTGAAGCCGTCCAGCCCCGGCAGCATCAGGTCGAGCACGATGGCGTCGTAGGGCGCGGGCGCCGGCGCGGTGGCGAGGGCGAGGGCGTCGTCGCCCCGGTGGGCCGCGTCCACGACGTGGCCCGCCTGGCGCAGGCCGCCCGCCACGAACGAAGCGATCTTCGGGTCATCTTCAACGACGAGCAAGCGCATGGGAGGGAATGGAAAAGCCGGGAGGAACGCCGGTCAACCTCCTCCCGCCGGGACGGCCCGACCGGAGGCAAGCGCGCCCGGCACCGGGGCCGGACGCCCCGGGGGCGCGGGCCAGGGAAGCTCCCACCAGCCGTCGGCGCGGGGGAAAATTCCCCGCCGTTGCAGCTTGACGAACACCCGCGACGCCGACGCCGGCGGCGCCAGGCCGGCGGGCAAGCGCACCCGGACTTGCCCCGGCTCCACCTGCACGACGGCCCGGCCGACGAGGGCGCCGTCGCCCGCCCGGCGGATGGGCGCCCCGCCGGCCACCCTCCGCAGGGGCAGGGTCCAGGCGGGGAGGGTCCCCGCGCCGGGGGACGGCGGGGCGAAGA
>CAXTFX010000102.1:2887-11583 GCA_964243185.1 uncultured Chthoniobacterales bacterium | reverse complement strand
CCTCAACGCCCGCCAGGAGGAGGCCCTGGCGCACGCCCCGGACCTTCCCCCGCTGCTCTACTGGCTGGCGGGGAACGGGCAGACCGACGTCGGCGTCGCCTGGGCCCGCGCCGCCCAGGCCCGGGGGGCGGGTGCGTTGCAAACCGCCCCCGCCCAAGTCGCCGTGGCGGATTTGCTGATGGGGCAGCGGGACTGGGCGGGCCTGCGCGACTACCTCGCGCCGTTGGACTGGAAGCGGCTGGACTTCATCCGACGCGCCATGCTCGCCCGCGTGGTGCGGGAGCGGGAGCCGGCCGCTTACCCCGCCGCGTGGGAGGCCCTGGCCCGCGCCGTCGGCAACCAGCCCGAGCTGGCGCTCCAGGTCGCGCGCCTGGTTCGCCCCTGGGGCTGGGGCGCCGAAGCCGAAGAAATGCTCGCCCGCGCGGCCGACCGGGTTTCCGTGCACCAGCGCGCCGCCCTGGCGGAACTGTTCACCATGTATCAGGCCGCCGGCCAGACCCCGCGCCTCCTCAAGGTGGCCCGCCGCCAGTGGGAGCTGAACCGCGAAGACCCGGTTTCCCAGAACAATTACGCCTACCTTTGCCTGCTCACCGGCGAGGACCTCCCCCGCGCCCACGAGCTCGCCGCGGCGCTCCGGCAGCGTTACCCGGAAAACCCTTCCGCCGCCTCGACCTACGCCTTCAGCGCCTTCGTGCGCCGGGACCCGTCGGCCGGGCTGGCCGCGCTGGACAAGCTCTCGCCCGAGGCCCGGCGGGAGCCTGGCATCTCGCTGGTGGGCGGGCTGCTCGCCGCCGCCGCCGGTCGCCTGGAACAAGCCCGCGAGATGCTCGGGGAGGCCGGTCGGGCGCCGCTGCTGCCGGAGGAAAGGGCGCTTTTGCGACAAGCCCACGACGGATTATGAGGCAGGTGGCACAATTCTTGAATTAGATATTTCTCACAAAACTCGCAAATTCTTGAAAATAATTATCAAAAATGATTGACGGGTTCTCACGCGAACGTTAAAAGCGGCCGCATGAAGTTGAACTTGGCTCTTCTCACCGTTCTCGCCGTGCTTGGCACGGGAACCCGACTCTACGCGAACCTGCTGACCAACGGCAGCTTCGAGTCGCCCGGTGCCGCCCTGACGACCGACTTCGTCAACGTCGGCAACGGCAACGCGGTCACAGGCTGGACCACGCAGGTCAGCAACGGCCCGACCGGCACCGGCAGCGTGTTCTACGCCGCGACGAACAACACGGCGGCCTGGCTGCCGAACCCCTCCAGCGGCAACTACTTCGTCCAGCTCGACAGCACCAATAGCTGCTGCGGCAGCTACACGGTGGGTTCCTCCATCGCCCAGAGCTTCAACGTCACCCAGGGCGTGACCTACCGGCTGACCTTTGACCTGAACAACGAGGTCGGCGCCAGCGGGGCCAGCCAGGCGCTGGTTTCCTTCAGTGGCCCGGGCTACCAGACCGCCAACGACCAGGCTTTCACCATCTCCCAGGCCGCGGGTAACGGCACCACCAAGGCCAACACGCTCTGGTTTAACGAGTCCTACACCTTCACGGCCACGTCCACCGGTTTGACGACGCTGAAGTTCACCGACGGCCCCGGCTGCAACAACAACGTTTCGCTGGACAACGTGAACGTCGAGATCGTCCCCGAGTTCTCCCATTGGGCGGTCTTCGCCGGCTTCGGCCTGCTCGTCGCGGGTGGCCGTCACCTGCGCCGCCGTCGCCGCGCCACGGTCTGAGGTTGTTTTTCCCCGATTCCTCCCCGAAGCCCGCCTCGTGTCCGTTTCCACGGATGCGGGGCGGGTTTTCCTTTTTTGGTTTGAGACCGGCCCGCCCCGCGCGGAAGCTCCCGGCGCATGAGCCGCACCCCCGCATTCTTGGAACCGGTCCGCCCGCGTTCCCTTTCCCGCCTCCCCTGGATTCTCGCCGCCCTGCTCGCGCTGGCCGCGTTGGGCGGGGGCGGGTTCGCCTGGAAATCCTGGCCGGACTACAGCCAGAAACGTCGGCTCGCGCCCAGCGGAGGGCTGTTTTTTCCCACGCGGGTGGAGATCCCCGTGCCGCTCTTCTCGCAGGCGGACCCGGCGTGGGGCGAGGATGAGCTCGGTCCCAGCGGACAGACGCTCGGCGAGGCGGGCTGCGCCGTGACCAGCGCCGCGATGGTGCTGCGGTTTTACGGGGTGGACACCGACCCCGGACGGCTCAACGCCTACTGCGACGACCACGGGGGCTACACGCCGCAGGGCTGGCTCTACTGGGAAAAAGCCGCGGAGGCGGCCGGCGGCGGGGTGCGGCACGCCTACGAGGACCTGCCCTCGTATTGGCTGCTGGATTCCAACCTCCTGCGCGGCAACCCGGTGATCGTGCGCGTGCGCCTGCCCAGCGGCATCACGCATTTTGTCGTGGTGATGGGCAAGCAGGGTTACGACTACCTCATCCGCGACCCGGCCGGCGCGGGGCGGGCGCGGGGGGTTTACCCGCTGAAGGATTACCACAGCGACGTGGAGGCGTTACGGTTTTACGAGCGGACGTGAGCCGGCCGGAGTTGTCGCGCCGCCGGTTCAATACTCCCGCTTCAACAGGTAATCCGCCAACACGCGCAGGGCGTCGGCATCCGACCCAAAACCCCCCAGGCTCCCGTGCGCCTGGTCCGTGAGCCGGTGCGCCTCTTCCCGGGCACGTTCCAGGCCCAAAACGCTGGGGTAAGTCGCCTTCTGCGCCGCGAGGTCCTTGCCGGCGCTCTTGCCCAGCTTCTCGCTGGTCTGGGTCACGTCGAGGATGTCATCAATGACCTGAAAAGCTAACCCCAGCGAACGACCGAAAGTCGTCAGCGCCTCCAGCCGCTCCGGGGCCGCCCCCGCCGACATGGCGCCGAAACGCACCGCGGTGGTTAGCAGCGCGGCCGTTTTCCCCTCGTGGATGAGCCGCAGGTCCGTCTCCGAGACGGGCCGGCCCTCCGCTTCGAGGTCGAGCACCTGACCCGCGATCAGTTTGAGGCTCCCCGCCGTGTCCGCCAACTCCTGCACCAGGGCCCGGGTGTCGTGCGGACCCCAGCCGCGCGCCCGGGCCGAAAGGTCGAAGGCCAGGGTCAGCAGCGCGTCCCCGGCCAGCACGGCGATGCCCTCGCCAAACACCTTGTGGCAGGTCGGCTGCCCGCGCCGGAGGTCGTCGTCGTCCATGCACGGCAGGTCGTCGTGGATCAGCGAATAGGTGTGGACGCACTCCACCGCGCAGGCCAGCGGCAGCGCTTCCGTCCCGTCCGCCCCGCACGCCTCGGCCGCCGCGAGGCAGAGGATGGGCCGCAGCCGCTTCGCCCCGCCCGCGAACAGGCTGTAGCGCATCGCCCGGTGGATCGTTACGGGGTTCCGCGTCTCCGGCGGCAGGGCCGCGTCGAGCGCGCGGTCCACCCGGCTCTGGCGCTCGGCGAGGTAGGCTTTCAGGTCCATCGCGTCGTTCCTCCTAGATCAATTCCGCGATCTGGACCGCGTTGAGCGCCGCGCCCTTGAGCAACTGGTCGCCGACGATCCACATCGCCAGCCCGTTATCCAGGGCCGTGTCGAGGCGCAGACGGCCGACCTGGCAGTGGTCCCGGCCCGCCACGGCCAGCGGCGTCGGGTAAAGTTTGTTCGCCGGGTCGTCCACCACGTCCAGCCCCGGCGCGGCTGCCAGCGCGCGACGGGCTTCCACCACGCTCACCGGACGCTCGAACTCCGCCTGCACGGCGACGGAGTGGGCGCGGTAAACGGGCACCCGCACGCACGTGCAGGACACGCGCAACGCTGGCAGGTGGAGGATCTTCCGCGTCTCGTTCTGCAACTTCACCTCCTCCTTGGTGTAACCGTTTTCGAGGAAGGCATCCACCTGCGGGAGCACGTTGAAGGCGATGGGGTGAGCGAAAACCTCCGGGGCGGGCGCTGGCCGGCCGGCGGTGGCGGCCTCGGTTTGTGCCCGCAGCTCGGTGATGCCCCGCGCCCCCGCGCCGCTGGCCGCCTGGTAACTCGACGCGAGGAGCCGCTTCAGCCCGAACGCCCGGTGCAGCGGCCCGAGCGCCATCAGGGTCACGGCCGTCGTGCAGTTCGGGTTGGCGAGGATGCCCCGGTGGCCGGCCGCGTCCGCCGCGTTGATCTCCGGGATGACCAGCGGCACGTCCGGGTCCTGGCGGAAGGCGGAGGAATTGTCCACCACCACGGCCCCCGCCGCGACGGCCCGCGGCGCCCACTCCCGCGAAACGCCCGCCCCGGCGCTGAACAGGGCCACGTCCACGCCGGCGAAGCTGTCCGGGCCGAGCTCGCGGATGGCGATGCGCTCGCCGCCGAACTCCCGGGTGGCCCCGGCCGAGCGCGCCGAACCGAGCAGGGTCAACTCGCCCACGGGGAACTCGCGGCGGCGGAGCACGTCGAGCAACTCCTGGCCGACGGCCCCGCTGGCTCCGACGATGGCAACGTGTTGAGGGGAGCGGCGCGGGGTCATGCGGGGGGGCTTGCGGGGGGGAGGGGATGCCGTTATGCACCGTTTCCCCCGCCGATGCAACCACCCCCCGCGCCCCCGCGCCTGCGCGTGTCCGTCGCCCGGCAGACCCTCGAGCTGCTGGACCCCCGGAGCGGCGCAACGCTGCGCCGCTACCCGGTGAGCACCTCCCGCTTCGGCCTCGGCACCGAGCCCGGCAGCCTGCGCACGCCCCTGGGCCGGTTCCGCGTCGGGGAGAAGTTTGGCGCGGGCGCGCCGCTCGGCACCGTGTTCCGCGCCCGGGAGCCCGCGTGGGACGTGGACCCGGCCGCGGCCCTCGCCAGCGCGGAGGCCGATCTCGTCCTCACCCGCGTCCTCTGGCTGGAGGGAATGGACCCGCACAACGCCAACACCCGCGGGCGTTACATCTACCTCCACGGCACCAACCACGAGGCCCTGCTGGGCCGCCCGGCCAGCCACGGCTGCGTGCGGATGGCCAACGCCGACGTGGCCGAATTGTTTGAACTCGTGCCGACCGGCGCGGAGTTGACCATCGAAGAGACGTAGCAAACCGGGGGGGCGCTGGGCGTTGTTTCCGTGCGATTTGGGTTGCCAAAGCGCCGGCGTCCGCTAAACCCTCCCGTTCGGCGACTGCCCCGAGGGGAGGTGAAATGATCTAAACCTATGAAATTCCTCAAAATCACCGCGCTGCTCGCGCTGGCGACCGCGACGGTTCTCAGCCTCGACGCCTGTCAGGCGAAGGGCTCGGCCTCGGCCGGCACGACGACCACCAGCGGCACCGTTCGCACTTCCAGCGGCAAATAACCTCTGCCCGTCGGCGCCCGCCTCCGGCGCCGGGTCCGAGTTGACCCAAATGGAGGTCCCGGGGCCGGGTCCCGCGCACGGCCCCTCGGGGCCGTGCGCGGTCCGGCCCTTGGCGTTTCTTGGCCTACCGCCGCGGTGCCGGCCGGCTGACGCACGGGTTGCCCCGGTAGAGGAACCTCCACGGGAAATCCGCGGCGCGCGAGATGCCGATGCGCGGCGCCGCGACGATCTCCCCGGGGGGCGGGGCGCTGCCGATCCCGGGCAACGCGAACCCGCGTTCCGGGTGTCCGCACAGGCTCCGGCCGTGTTCGCCCGGTCCGATGCCCAGGGCCACCGTCAACCGGCCGGGACCCGCGCACAGCAACCGTTCCTTTTCCACCCCCCGGCGGGCGCGCATCCGGTCCAGGCCGGCGGTGGGCGCCAGGGCCCGGATCAGCACGAACCCGTCCGCCGCCCCGCCGCCGGGGCCTTTGACCAGCACGTTGAGCAGCCAGTGGATGCCGTAGTTCTGGTAGATGTAGGCCGTCCCCGGCCCGTGCGCGGCCACGAAGTGCCGCGCCCCGCGCCGCAGGAACGTGTGGCAGCTCTCGTCGCCCTCGGCCGCGTAAGCCTCCGTCTCCACGATGGTTCCCGCGCAGCCGTCCCAGTGCAGCCCGCAACCGAGCAACGCCTGGGCGCAGGTCAACGGGTCGGTGGCGAAGAACTCGGCGGGCAGCATGGGGCTAGATACGGGAGACCAGGTGCCGGGTGCAAGGGGCGGGCGGCCGGGAAGTCATGGCTTGCGGAACCCCGCCTTCTGCTAAACTCTGCCCTCCGGCATCTTGCACCCCAAGGTCCGGCATCTTGCCGCCTCGTTATGTCCGCGCCGCGCATTTTCCCCGTCGAAACCGCCGCCGACCTCGCCCGGTGTTTCCCGGTCGTGCGCGAGCTGCGCGCGCACCTGTGCACGGCGGACGAATTCGCCTTGCGCGTGAACCGCCAACGGGCGGAGGGGTATCGTCTCGTCGCCCTGGAAGCCGGGGGCGAGGTCGTCGCGGTCGCCGGTTACCGCTTCGGCGAGAAGCTCGCCACGGGCCGATACCTCTACGTGGACGACCTCGTCACCCTCGCCGCCGAACGCTCCTGCGGCCACGGCGGGCGGCTCTTTGATTGGCTGGTGGAGCGGGCGCGGGAGGCCGGCTGCGCGGAGCTCCAGCTCGATTCCGGGGTCCAGCGCTTTGACGCCCACCGTTTCTACCTGGTCAAGCGCATGGCGATCCGCTGCCACAACTTCCGGCTGACCCTGTGAGGCCGCCGCGGCGGGGGGCAGCCCCCGGACGCGACTACCCCGTCCCTTCGTCCCGCTCCGGCCGGGGGTCGCGCAGGAGCAGCTCGCGCAACGCCTCCGCCGGGGCGCGGGCCCCGGCGAGCACGGCAGCGACCTGGTCGAGCACGGGCGTTTCCACCCCGAGGCGGCGGGCCTGCTCGCGGGCGCTGCCCGTCGTCGGCACCCCTTCGGCCACCATCCGCATCGAAGCCGTGATCGCCGCCAGGGCTTCGCCGCGCCCGAGCCGTTCGCCGACCTGGCGGTTACGGGAATGGCGCGAGAAGCACGTCACCATCAGGTCACCGATGCCGCTCAACCCGTGGAAGGTCTCGCGCCGGCCGCCGAGCCGGACCCCGAGGCGGATCATCTCCGCCAGGGAGCGCGTGACCAGCGCGGCCTTGGCGTTGTCGCCCAGGCCGAGGCCGTCGGAGATGCCCGCCGCGAGGGCGTAAACGTTTTTCAGCGCCCCGCCGAGCTCCACCCCGGGGAGGTCGTCCGAGGTGTAGGCGCGCAGGGCGCCGGCGTTGAAGGTTCCCTGCAAACCCTCCGCCACGCCCGGCGCGGAGGCGGCCAGGACCACGGCCGTGGGGGTCCCGCGGGCGACCTCCTCCGCGTGGGAAGGGCCGGACAACGCGGCCACGGGCCAACCGGGGAACACCTCGCCCAGGACCGCGCTCATCCGCCGGCCGGCGCCGGGCTCGATGCCCTTGGTGCAGGACAACAGCGTGGCCCCCGGCGCCGGCCCGCCCGCGGCGGCGAACTGCTCGGCCACCGCGCGGATGGCCTTGGACGGGGTGACGAACAGGACGATCCCCGCCGCGCCCCGCAGCTCGGCGAGGTCGGCCACGGGGGCGAGGTTCGCGGGGAGCGGGACGCCGGGCAGGTAGGTGGCGTTCGTCCCCTCCGCCCGCAGGCGGGCGACGTGCGCCGGGTCGTGCCCCCAGAGGCGCACGGTCGCCGCGGGCGTCGCGCGGGCGAGGTGGATGGCCAGGGCCGTCCCCCAGGAGCCGGCGCCGAGGATGGTTGACATGAGGGGGCGTCAAACCTTCCTCTCGAACCGCGGCTCCGTCCCGGCGAGCAGCCGTTGGAGGTTCGCCCGGTGGCGCCACCACGCCAGGGCGGCGGCGAGCAGGGAAAAGGCGAACAGGGCGCCGTCGGCCCGGCCGGTCCGCCACAGGAAAGCCACCGTCACCGGCAGGGACACCGCGGCGAGCAGGGAGGCGACGGAGACGTAGCGCAGCGTGAAGAACGCCGCCGCCCACACCGCCGCGCCGACGGCGACGGCCAGCGGCATCAGCCCGAGGAGGACGCCGGTCGTCGTGGCAATGCCCTTGCCGCCCCGGAAGCGCAGCCAGATGGGGAAGTTGTGCCCGAGGATACAGGCGATGGCGGCGACGATGGCGGCGTTGGAGACGAGGGACCGGTAAACCTCCGGGTAAGTCACCGCCAAGGGGGTGACGACGTCGTGCGAAAGCGTGACCCGGAGGGCGCGGATCCCGACGATGACCGCCAGCCACCCCTTCAGCGCGTCCACGGCGAACACGAGGAACCCCGGCCCTTTGCCCAGGACGCGCACGACGTTGGTGGCCCCGATGTTCTTGCTGCCGTGCTCGCGGATATCAATGCCCCGGGCGCGGCCGACGAGGTAGCCCGTGGGGAACGAGCCGAGCAGGTAGCCGACCAAGGCGGCGACGGCGTAAGTTAACAGCATGAGCCACGCGGGGTTATCGTCCGTAGATTACGCCGATACACACGGACTTCAGAGGAGTTTCGGGAAGGTTTAGACCTCTGGCGAAAGGGAGCCGCGCCGGAGTTTGGTCCGCAGATGACGCAGATTATCACAGATAATTTTTAGGGGTGGAGAAAGGCCGTAAACGCCACGGTCGAAACTCTGGAGCCCCTTCTGAAAAATCTGCGTAATCTGCGGATAAACCTTCAGGCGCCCTTGCCCCGACCCGGGAAGGTTAACTCCGCCACGCCGCTCTTGTCCAGGTCGCCGAAGCCCTCGGCCACCATGCGGTCGAACTGGGCCTTGGCGGCGGCGGCGAGGGGGAGGGTGAGACCGTGGTCCCGCGCCAGTTGGAGGGCGATGCCGGAATCCTTGGCGGCGTGGGCGCCGGAGAAGT
>CAXTFX010000102.1:0-2877 GCA_964243185.1 uncultured Chthoniobacterales bacterium | reverse complement strand
GTTCGATGGCACCGGGAGGGAAATCTCGGACGGCCGCGCGGCGGGGTGCGATGTTCGCCCCGCTGATTCATTTCCCCCGGCCCGGGAAGGTTAGCTCCGCCACGCCGCTTTTGTCCAGGTCGCCGAACCCCTCCGCCACCATGCGCTCGAACTGCGCGGCGGCCGCCGCGGCCAGCGGGAGGTTCAGCCCATGCTCCTCCGCCAGGTGCAGGGCGATGTTGGAGTCCTTCGCCGCGTGGGCGCCGGAGAAGTAGCACTCGTGGGCGCGGTTCTGCATGTCCTCGCCGTCGGTGACGAGCACGCGGGAGGCGGCGCCGGTTTCGCCGAAGACCTCGCGCACCATCGTCAGGTCCAGGCCGAGGGCGCTGGCGAGACCGAGACCTTCCGCCAGGCCGGCGGTGTTGATGTTCATGACCATGTTCACGAGCGCCTTGACCTGCGCGGCGCGGCCGGCGCCGCCGACGTAGCGAACCGTTTTCCCGAGGGCCTGCAGGATGGGTTCGGCGCGCCGGAAGGCGGCCCCGGTGCCGCCGCACATCAGGTAGAGGGTGCCGTCGCGGGCCTGGGGGATGGAGGAGGCCATGCAGGCTTCGAGGGACTGGGCGCCGACGGCCTCCGCCGCACGCTCGATCTCGACGTGGACGGCGGGGGAAATCGTCGCGCAATTGATGAACAGGCGGCCCTTCGCGCCGGCGAGCAGGGAGTCGGCGTCGTGGACCGGGGAGAAGATTTCCCGCTGCGCCGCGTCGTCGGTGACGACGGTGAGGATGACGTCGGCGTGGGCCGTCACGTCGGCGAGCTTCTCGCAGACCTTCGCGCCGAGGTCGCGGGCCAACGGGTCGGCGGCCAGCGGGTAAACGTCGTAAACGGCGGTGACGTTGAAGTCCAGGTCGTGGAGGCGGCGGGCCATGTTGGCGCCCATGCGGCCGACGCCGACGAAACCGATGCGGGGAGAGGTCATGGAGGGGGGGAAAGGATGGGTGGAGGGTGAAAACTGGCCGCGAAGCTGTCCGCCTTGCGGGCGGCCCCTTCAACTCTCTCTTTGCGGGGGCTTTCCCGGTAGTGGTTCGGTTTGGAAACATCGGCGGCGAGGCAGGGCGGCCTAGGGATAGGCCGCCCTGCCTCGCCGCCAGTCAGATTGAGCCACGACCGCTTCCCCGGGTGACTTGCCGGGCGGGGCGGGGCAGGGTATCGCTGGCGCCTGCTGCATGGCAATCCTCCCGGCCCCGACCCAGTCCCGCGCGTGGCGGTTCTTTGCCCTCGTCGGGGGGCTGGCGCTGGTGGTGGTGGCCTCCGCCCTCGCGCTCTGGCGGCGGGAGCCGGCGGCGCTGGGGTGGGTCACGTTTGGCTACGTCGGCTATGAGCTCGGCCTGAGCGTCCTGCTCGTCGCGGCGGCGTGGCGGGGAATTTTGGCGAGGCCGGCGGGCCGGGCTGCAAACGCGGGCGTCCTGGCCGGTCTTCTGCCTCCGGCCCCCTCCATTTCCGTCCTGATCGCGGCGCACAACGAGCGGCGGTGCATCGAGGACACCCTGGCGAGCGTCTTCGCGCAGACGGGCGTGGCGCTCGCGGAGGTGCTCGTGGCCTCCGACGGCTCGACGGACGGCATGGTGAAACTGCTGGCGGACCGCTACGGCCCGGCGGAGTCCCGGCTCCGGGTGCTGGACTTGCCGAAGATGGGCAAGGGCGCGGCGCTCAACGCGGCGCTGGCGGAGGCGCGGGGGGAGCTCGTCGTGACCCTGGACGCGGACACGCGGCTGGCGCCGGGGGCGCTGGCGGCGCTGGCGGGGACGTTCCGGGACGACCCGGACGTGGTCAGCGCGGGGGGGTTCGTCTATGTGCGGAACGCGCGGGCGGAAACGGGCGGGACGTGGATCACCCGTTACCAGTTCTGGGAATACGTGAAGAACTTCCTCTGGCGCATCGGCCTGGTGCACCTCGGGGTATGCTTGCAGGTGTCCGGCGCCTTCGGGGCGTTCCGCACGCGGGTGCTGCGCGAGGAGCTGGGCGGCTTCGACGCGGACAGCCTGGTGGAGGACTACGAGATCATCTACCGGCTGCACGAGCGGTTCCGGCGGGCGGGGCGCGCCTACCGGGTGGCCGTGGCGCCGGAGGCGGCGGCGTTCACGGAGGGGCCGGAGACGGTCGGCGCGTTCGTGGGCCAGCGCACGCGCTGGTTCGCCGGGTTTCTGCAAACGCTCTGGGATTACCGCCGGCTGGTCGGGGACCCACGCCTGGGGGCGATAGGTTGGTTCATGCTGCCGGTGAAGTGCGTGGACGCCGTGCTGCCGCTGTGGGGTTTCCTGTCGCTGGGCATCCTGCTGGCGGCGGCGGCGACCGGCGGGGCCACGGCGTGGGAGCGGGCGGCGCTGGGCGTTTTCGCGGGGAAATGGGCGTTGGACGCCGGCCTGGGCCTGCTGCTCTGGCGCTGGCACGCGCGGCTGTTCCCGGACCGCGGCGGGGTCCTCCTCCCCCGGGGCGGGATGCTCTGGTGCATCCTGACGGAGAGCCTGCTGTTCAACCCGTTGCGGCAGGTGGCGGTGCTGAACGCCTACGGCTGGTTCCTGCGCCGGACGCGCCGCTGGCACCAGCCGCGGTGGAAGGCCGTTTACGCGGAATGACGAAGGACGGTGGACGGGGGAGGCCCGAAGTCCGAAGTCGCCGGGAGTGCCTCCGTTTGGCGGCGGCGAGGGGTCCGGCGGCCTATCCCTAGCCCGCCGCCGTTCTCGGTTTCGGCGCGCCTCCCCGCGGCGGCTTATAGGGATCAGCCGCCCTACCCTCGCCGCCGAAATTCAAACTGTGACGTGCCAAGCCGCCGACTGCCCATCGAGTCCTCCGTCCTCCGTCCTTTTTCTACCATGCCCACCCCCGTCATCGAAG
>CAXTFX010000101.1:0-11584 GCA_964243185.1 uncultured Chthoniobacterales bacterium | reverse complement strand
CGAGTTCGCGCCGCCAGAAGTCCCGCAGGGGGCGCATCCAGAAGAGCGCGAACCAGAGCTTTTCTTCGAGGTAAGGCTTGAAGGGCGGCGTGACCTCCGCGCGGCCGGCGCGGGCGGCCTCCATCAGCGCGGGGGCGGCGGGGACGTTGGCGAGGTCGAAATGCTCGAAAAAGCGGTAGAAGCGGTGCGGGGCGGCCGTTTCCCCTTGGCCGTTGCGCGCGGCGGCGAGGGCCTCGAGACTCCCGGCGTCGAGCACGCGCCAGGGGCGGGTGTCAGGGGAGGCGTCGGACCGGGGGCGGGCGTTGAGCTTGTCCGCTAGCCAGCGCATCTCGGGGCGGTAGGTGGCAGCCTCCTCGGCGACGAGGATGTCGCCGCCGGGGAAGATGCCCGCGAAGCCATCCATCATGCCGGTGGGGCCGCCGATGACGTCGTCGCCGAGCGCGGCGTAGGTTTCGTTCAGCCAAGCCGTTAGCCCGATACCGCCGGGGACGGTGTCCAGCTCGGCGATGGTGAAGCCGTCCTCGGTGAGGATCACGTCGGGGCGGATGACGCGGGCGATGTCGTCGCGGAAGATGCGCTCGCGGGACAGGGCGACGAGTTCAGGCGGCTTGCCGAGGTCCAGGTAGCGGGCGATCCAAGCGGGCTGCTTGCCCTTGACGGAGAGCTGGTAGAGGAGGTTGCAGGCCCGTTGGAAGAGGTGGAGCCGGTAGCCGAGGCGTTCCAATTCGTCCACGAACGCCGGCTCCAGGGCGAAGCCGCGGGGGGAAAGGAGCCATTCTTTGGCGGCGAACAGGCCCTCGGGCGGGAACGCGCGGCGGACGGCTTCGACGCGGGCGAGGTCGTCAATCATGAGCGGAGATAAGGGAGGTGCCCGCGAAACCCGCGAAGAGACGCGGAAGAAGGACAGAAAAACAGAACTTCTTCTTTTTACCCTTCCCTTTCGCGTCTTTTCGCGGGTTTCGCGGGCACCTCTTCTTCAGGCCAGGACTTTAAGCGCGCCGCGGATGAGGTCATCCGCGGCGGGCGGGGTGCCGTTGGCGCCAGGCTTGAAGACGCTGCGGACGGCCTTGTGCGCGTCCACCTGCTTGTAGCCCAAGGCGATGAGGGCCAGGACGGCGTCGTTGATGGCGCTTTCCTCGGCGCTCGGGGCGTGGGCGCGGCTGGCGACCTCCCAGGTGGCGGCGACCCCGAGCTTGTCGCGCAGTTCCAGGGTGATGCGCTCGGCGGTCTTCTTGCCGAGACCTTTGACCTTGGAGAGGGAAGCGACGTCATTGTTGACCACGGCGTTCTTGAAGCTTTCCACGCTTATGCCGCTCAGGACGCCCAAAGCCATCTTGGGACCGACGCCGCTGACGTTGTTGAGGAGCAGAAGGAACAGGTCGCGCTCGGGCGCGCTCATGAAACCGAACAAGACGTGAGAGTACTCGCGGACCTGCAAATGGGTCAGCAACTTGATGGGCTGCCCCGGCGCCGGCAACCGGTCAAAGGAAGACAGCGGGATGGCGACCTGGTAGCCGACGCCCTGGACGTTAACGATCACCTGCGTGGGCAGGGCGTCCTCGAGGGTGCCTTGAAGGAAGGTGATCACCGCGAAAGGATCGGACCGAAGGTGACGGGCCGTTCACCCCTCGATGGCGCCGATCTGCCAGAGGGTAGCGTAATTCATGACGGGCCGCTCGAAACGCGCGCCGTGTTCGGCGAACCGTTTGCCGAGGTCGAGCATGGGCTGGAAGCGGTCTAGCTGTTGGGCGTCAGCGAGCGTTCCCCAGACGCTGGTGTTCGTCAGCGTGGAGGCCGCCTCGTCAACCCCAGCGAAAAAGGCGAGACAGCCTGACATGGCTCGGATGCCAGGGACGAGCGCCGGCTCGGCCTCGGCCATCATCCGGGTGAGATCTGGGAGCTGCGCGGGTTCGCAGCGCAGGATTGAAACGCGCACTACGGGCCTGGGCATAATGCTGATTAAACCTCGTCCGCCTTGCGGGCCAGTCGGTTCGAGAGGATGAAGAAGCTCGGCACCCACAGGCCGACGAAGATGCCGAGGCGCTCGCCGCGGGCGACTTCCGGCTCCTTGGCGGCCCACCACGCCGCGACGGAAGCGAGGATGGAAACGAAACCGAGGGCGAGGCAGATGTCGGAGAGCAGTTGCAGGTTGCTCTTGTTGTAGAGGTCCTGGGGGTCGAGATGGGTGAGGTCCTTGGCTTTCATGCGGGATGTATTTTAGGCGGTTTGGATTTTGGTCCGGCGCGTTGACAGCTTCGGGCGTCGGCGGTTGCTTGGTGAAGATGATACGTTTCCCGAAGCCCGCCGCGTTCAAGAAATTCGTCTTCCCGCCCTTGGCGCCGGTCGCGGCGCTGCTGGTTGGCCTCCTTCCCCTCCCCTGCTCCCGCGCGGCGGGCGCCGGCGCCGCGGACCTCGCGCCGGCGGACGCGCTGGCCTTTCTGCACCTGCCCGACCCGGTCCACACGACCACGGCCTGGCGCGGGACGGAGTTGTTCAAGCTCTGGGACGAGCCGGAGGTCCGGGCGTTCATGGAACGGCCGCTGGCCCGCGTGCCGGCGAACCCGGTATTGGGCGAGTCCCTGGCGCGCCTGGGCAAGATCGAACCGCGCGAGGTGTTCGTGGCCGTGGCTCCGGGCCCGGACAAGGGCGAACGCCCGCGGCTCATCGCCGGGTTTCATTTCGATCCCAAGCGGCGCGCGGAACTTGACGCGCTGCTGGAAACGCCCAAGGCGAGGCTGCGCGAGAACTTCCCGGAAGGGAAGGCGGAAACGGCTGACCACCGCGGGCAGCCCGTGGAGATTTTCCACACCGGCCGGGGGAACGACCTGCTCGCCGCGGCCACCCGGCCCGCGGAGGGCTGGTATCTGGTTTCCAGCGACTTGGACCTGCTCCACGCCGCGGTGGACCGGCTCCTCGACGGGCCGAAGCCCGGCGGACCGCCGCCCGCGCTCGGGGCCGAGGCAGACTTCCGCGCCGTGCGCGGCCGGCTGCCGGGGGACGTGGAGGCGCTGACGTTCCTGCGGCCCGCCGCCATCGCGGAACTCGTCCCGGAGGGGGCCAACGTCCCACCGTCCCAGCGGGCGCGGTTGAAGGAGGTGCGCGCGGCCGGGGCGGCGACGGCCTTCGCGCCCGGCGGCCTCCTCCGCGACGCGCTCTTCGCCCTCATGACTGAGCAGTCCGCCCCCGCGGCGGGGCCGCTGGACCTGCCCGCGCTCGGGCTCGGCACGGCGGCGGACACGGTCTTCTTCGGCTCCGCGCGGCTGCCCTCCCGCGGACCGGCGGTCGGGGCCGGCGGGGCGCTCGGCGCGGCGCTGGGCGGCGTGCTGGCCGGCCGGGGCGTGACGCCGGAACGGTTCGGCGCGGCCTTCGGCGAGGAGGTCGGGGCGGTGTTCCAATGGGCCGACGGCTCGGACGGTGCCCCGGGGGGCACGCTGGCGATACCCGTCAAGGACCGCGCCGCCGCGGAGGAAGTGCTCGGGAAGTTCGTGGCCGTGCCGTTCCAGGAGGCGTCGTGGGAACGACGGACGTTGTCACCGCCCGCCGCGGACGGCGGGGTCCCGGAGGCGGTGGGCTACGTGCTCCACCACAGCGCCGGGGCCTCCCTCGCACCCACCCTCACCCTCGGGAACCGCTTCCTGTTCCTCGCCGCTTCCCCGGCGGGCGCCAGGATGGCCCTGGCGCGGGAGCGCAAGCCGGCTACGGGGGCGGAGGCCCTCGCCGGGGCCGAGCCCTACCGCGCCGCCCTCGCCGGGACGGGGCCAACGCCGGATCTGACCTTTGCCTACCTCGACTGGCCCCGGCTGTTCGAGCGCGCCTACGCCGCCGCCCGGCCCATGCTGGCCGTCAGCGCGCTGGTCCTGCCAAAACTCACCGAAGTCGTGGACGTGGACCACCTCCCGTCGGCCGCCGTTATCAGCCGCCACCTCACGCCCGCCACGCTTACCCAGCGCGGGACCAGCGACGGGGTCCTGCTGGAGTCCACCGGTCCCTTGCCGTTGACCCAAGCGGCGGGAATCTCCGTCCTAGGCTTCTACCTGGGCGCCTTCGCGAACGAGTTTCGGCCCCCCGCCCAGAGAACCCCCGATCCTGGTAAGAAAGCGCCAGGGCCCGAGGCAAACGCTTCGCCGAATTGACGTTGTAAACAGCAGCGGCGGCGTGTGCGAAAAAAACCACTTCGGTTTGGGCGTCGTCCGTGGTATCTTATCGGGCTCCTATGGCAACCTCCAAGAAAAACGCCTTTTCCCGCCGCCTCCCTGACCTCGTCACCGAAGAACTTGTCGCGGCGCTGTCCTCGAACGAGTCCTTCGAGTTCAAAGCTCTCTTTGAGGTCGTTCACGCCGCGCTCCGGGCGCGCAACGCGGCCAGCGGCGGCGAGGAGATGCTTCGGCTGCGGGCCTACGAGAAGCTCCAAAGCCTGGTTTCCCGGGGGATGGTCAAGAAGACCCTCAAACAATACCAGGGGTTGCCCAACCTGCACAAGGCCCTCCCCCAGCCCCCCCTCCCGGTCGGCGCCGCCGTCCCCGGTGAGGCCGCGGCGAATCCCGCCCCCGCCGCGGAAGGCGCCGCGAGCGTCGCCCCGGCCGAGGCGACCACGCCGGCCGCGGTCGCCGCGAGCTAACCAACAGACATTCCTGCTCCGATGGTCCGCGACTACCTTCCCATCCTCCTCCAAGCCATCGTTGCTGTGGGCTTCGCGGCCTCGGCGCTGGTCATCAGCGTGGTGCTCGGCAAGACCGGGCGGCGCACGAAGGTCAAGGACACCGCCTACGAGTGCGGGATGCTGCCGGCCGAGGGGTCGCAGCCCCGCTTCTCGGTGAAGTTCTACCTCGTGGCGATGTTGTTCATCCTGTTCGACATCGAGATCGTTTTCATGTATCCGTGGGCCGTTGTTTACCGGGAGTATCTCCTGGAGAAGGGACCGTTGATCCTGTGGAGCATGTTGGGCTTCATCGGCCTGCTGACGGCCGGCTATGTCTATGCGCTCAAAAAGGGCGCGTTGGACTGGAAATCGTAGAACGGCTTCTCAGCGGGCGGCGCCGTCAGCGCGATAGCTCCGCCTGGATTGCCCGCGCCTTGGCCAACGTCGTTTCCACGTCCGTCCCGAGCACGGTGAAGTGTCCCATCTTCCGCCCCGGCCGGGCGCGCTGCTTACCGTAGAGGTGGAGCTTGGCCGCTGGCTCCCGCAGCACGGGCGTCCAGTCCGGCGCGCCGCCCTCGCCGCCGGCGGCGGTCGGCCAGAGGTCGCCGAGGAGGTTGACCATCACTGCCGGACGGAGCGGGGCCGGGTCGCCCAGCGGCAGGCCGCACACCGCGCGAACGTGTTGCTCGAACTGGCTGGTCAACCCCGCGTCGAGGGTTACGTGACCGGAATTGTGCGGGCGCGGGGCCAACTCGTTGACCAGCACCTCACCGCCGCGCGTGAGGAACATCTCCACCGCGAGCAGACCCTCCACCCGCAACGCTGCCGTGACAGCCTCGGCCAGTTCCGTCGCCCGCCGCGCGACCTCCGGCGGGAAACGGCCGGGGAAGATCGTCACGTCCAGGATGTGTCGCGCGTGCTCGTTCTCGAACACGGGGAACGAGCGCATCTCCCCACGCCCGTTGCGGGCGCAGATCACGGAAAGCTCGGCCGCGAAGTCCACCCAGCCTTCCAACACCCCGCGGGCACCGGGCACACCGGCGGACCACGCCCGCCAGACCTCCGCCACGCCCGCGCCGGGGGTGAGCCGGGCCTGGCCCTTGCCGTCGTAACCGCCCGCCGCACTCTTGAGCGCGGCGGGCAAGCCGATGGCCGCGACCGCCCCGTGTAACTCCTCCAACGAAGCCACCACCCGGAACGGCGCGTGCGGGAACCCGTGCCGTTCCAGGAAACGCTTCTCCCGCTCCCGGTGCTGACAAATTTCTAACACCTCCGGCCCTGGCCGCACCGGCCCGTGGTCGGCCGCGGCGCGCAGGGCATCGGCCGGGATGTTCTCGAATTCCAACGTCACCACGTCCACCCCCGCCGCGAACCGCGCCAGCGCCGCCGCGTCGTCAAAGGGCGCGCGGAACACTTCCTCGCACACCGGCGCGGCGGACGCGTCGGCGTCCGGGTGCTCGAAGACGTGCACGCGGTAACCCATGCGCCGGGCCGCCAGCGCCGTCATGCGCGCGAGCTGCCCGCCGCCGAGGATGCCCAGCCGCCCTCCGGGCGGAATGACGAAACCGAAACTCCGAAGTCCGAAGGAATCTCCGAGCTCCAGGCCCGAAGCTCGCCCTGCCCGCGCGTCATTCATTCGGGCTTCGTCCTTCGGACTTCGTCATTCCGCGCGGAGCGCGGCGGTCTCCTCCCACGCCACGCGCGGCGCGTCGTTCCACAGGTCTTCCAGCGCGTAATAGGCCCGCTTCTCCGTCGCGAAGACGTGCACGAGCACGTCCCCGTAATCCACCACGACCCACTGGCTGGCCGGGAACCCGTCCACGGCCTGCGGGCGGACGTTTGCGCCCTTGCGCAACTGGTCCTGCACCTCCCCGGCGATGGCCTTGAGCTGCGGCTCGGAGGTACCCGAGCACAGGACGAAGAAGTCCGTGAAGGTCGAGATGCCGCGCAGGTCGAGGACCAGGATGTCCTCCGCCTTTTTGTCGGCGGCGGCTTGGGCGCAACGTTTAGCTAGGAGTTCGGATTCGATAACGGGGGAACTTCGGGGGATGGTGGTTGGGCGCGGTAGAGCCCGTGCGCGGCGATGATCTCCCGCACGGCCTCCGGCACTAAGTAACGAAGGGAACGCCCCGCCGCAACGCGGTTCCTGATTTCCGTGGCCGAAATGTCCAGCCGCCGGCCCGTTAGCGTGCGGAACGGCAACTCCCCGCCCCCCGTCCCCCGCCGCAGGACGACGATCTCCACCGCGGCCCGCAACTCCTCCCAGCGGTGCCAGCGCGGGAAGCCCGGCACGTTATCCTCCCCGACGAGCAGGACCAGCCGCGCGTCCGGGAAACGCCGGCCTAAGTCCCGCACCGTGTCAAGGGTGTAGCTCGGGGGCGGCCGTCGCAATTCGGTGTCATCCACCGCGAACCCCGGCTCGTCCGCCGCCGCCGCGCGCAGCATCGCCAGGCGCAACTCCCCCGGCGTGCCCGCCACGGCCTTGAGCGGGTTGCGGGCCGCGGGGATGAACCGCACCTCGTCCAGCCCGAGCGCCTCCGCCGCATCGCGGGCCAGAACGAGGTGCCCGTGGTGAACGGGGTCAAAACTGCCGCCGAGCAGACCGATGGAAGCGGGCATGGAGAAATCCCGGGAGGTCAGACCCGGAAGGGTTGCCGGAACCGCGTCACGAAGCGGCCGGCGTCGGAGGACGTGGGAGTTGGTGAATCACCGCAAGGACGTGGCAGCGGGACCGCATCTTCCGGGGACGGTTCAGAAATGACAAGTCCGGGCGCTGGTCCCTCGCCCCGGCAGGACGGAATGTTCCTGGCCGGCTATGCCGGTGCGCGCCGAGCTGGTGAAGCGGAAATTCCTCTCAAATAGGGCTTGCCGCATGGGGCCGGGTCCCTTACAACTTCTCCCCGGACGCTTTCCGCTCGACGGCAGGCGTTCGCCCGACGCGCCCGCGCGCGCGCCGGGACACCGCCCCTTGCAACGCAACCCTTAACGACAATGTAGCTTGCGCCGTTTCTCGCCCAGGTTTTCCAGGGGGACGGCGAGACCCGAATGGCTTATCAACCGCAGCAGCGAATCAACGTCAACGGCCGCATCCGCGCACGGGAAGTGCGCGTGATCCTGGCCACGACGAAGGAACAGTTGGGGATCATGCGCACGTCCGACGCGTTGCGCAAAGCCAACCAGATGGGTCTCGACCTCGTCGAGATCGCTCCCAACGCCAACCCGCCGGTCTGTCAGATCGTGGACTACGGCAAGTTCCGCTACGAGCAGTCCAAGATGGACAAGGACCGCAAGCAGAACACGGCGCGGATGAAGGAGGTCAAGTTCCGGGTCAACATTGACGACCACGATTACTTCACGAAGCTGCGCCGGGCGGAAGATTTTTTGGACAAGGGCAGCAAGCTCAAGGTGCAACTCCAGTTCCGCGGGCGCGAGATGGCGCACCAGGAGTTGGGCGAACAGCTCATGCGTAAGGTGCGCGACGACCTCGCCGGGATGTCCCAGGTCGAGGCCGAGCCGCGCAAGGCGGGGCGGAGCATCAACATGATGCTGTCCCCGCTGCCGGCCGCCAAGCGCAAGCGCAAGTTCAAGCCGTTGACCGACGAGGAGACGGCGGCCGCGGAGGAAGCGGAGGACGCCGAGCACGGCGGAGACGAGGCGGGCGGTGAAGCGGAGGGAGAGGGAGAGGCGTGAAGTTTCCGTGGGGCGGGCGCCGCCCCCGTGCTGTGCCTGCCCCCCCAACGCAACCTCCCATGCACCCCTCCCCTCCCCGTCGCCTGCTCCTTTTCGACATTGACGGCACGCTGCTGACCACCGGCGGCGCGGGTGAGCGCGGCTTCGCGGAGGCATTCCACGAGGCGTTCGGGATCCTTGACGACCTTTCCACCATTGATTTCGCCGGGGCGACGGACTCGCGCATCACCCGGATGTTGTTCGACAAGCACGGGTTGCCAGGGACGTCCGAGAACCACGAGCGGTTCAAGACCGCTTACCTGCCGCGCCTCACCGCGAACCTGCCGCTCCTGCCGGGGCGCGTGATGCCGGGGATCGTGGAACTGCTGCCGGCGTTGCGCGAGCGGCCCACCGAGTTTGCCCTGGGCCTGCTCACGGGCAACTACGCGGAGGCTGCGGACCTCAAGCTCGTTCACTACGGGTTGGCGGAGTTTTTCTCCTTCGGCGCGTTCGCGGACGATTCGCCGGACCGCGACCGACTCGGTCCCGTGGCCCTGCGCCGGGCGCGGGAGCGGTTCGGGGCGAACAGTTTCCCCGAACCCGCGCGGGACGTGCTCCTGCTGGGTGACACGCCGCGGGACATCGCCTGCGCGCGGGCGTGCGGCGCGCGGGTCCTCGCGGTCGCCACGGGCCGGCACGGACGGGAGGCCCTCGCGGCGCACGGGCCGGACTTCCTGTTCGACACGCTGGCGGAACCGGGCGTGTGGGAAGTTGTGACGGGCGGGGTTTAGCATCCGTCAGTCGTTGCCGGGCAGCGAGCACCTTGACCTTCGGGCCGCCCCATCCCGGGGTTTTGCGGGGCTGCCGGGGGCCAGGGCCAGGCGCACGACCGGCAAGTGTTTGTAAAATCCGGGCGCGGGCGTCAAGACTTTTCACGTCGGGCGCGGGGCTGCTTTCCCGGCCGCGCAAGAAAACCTCGGGTCTCCCGCCCGCCGGCCTTTTTCCGTGCGATACTCCCCCCGGCGTGAGGTTGTCCCGAGCGCCGTGCGCCCGCTATGCCCGCCCCTTTCATCGTTCCCCTCGAAGGCGAGATTGACCTCAACGAGACGCCGCAGGTGATGAGCCAGTTGGAGCCGCTCATCGCCCAGCGCCAGCCGCAAATCCACGTGGACCTGTCGCGCGTCTCCTACATTGATTCCTCGGGCCTGGCGACCTTCATTGACGCCATGCAGCGCGTGCAGGCCTACGGCGGCGAGTTCGCCCTCGTGGCGCTGGGGGACAGCGTGCGGCGCATCCTGCAAATCGCCCGGCTGGACCAAGTGTTCACCATCCTCCCCAGCACGCCGAAGCCTGCGGCGGGGTGAACGAGCCGGTTGAAGGCGCGGTCCGCCTGCGGCTGCTCGTCGCTTACGACGGTGGCCCGTTCCGCGGTTGGCAGAGCCAGGCGGGCGGCGGGGCGGTGCAGGATTTCCTGGAGGCGGCCGTGGGCAGACTTTGCCTCGCCGCGGAGCGCGTCGTGGTGCACGGCGCGGGGCGCACGGATGCCGGAGTCCACGCCCGCGGGCAGGTCGCCCACGCGGACGTGCCGGCCGCGGTGTTCGCGCGGTTCGCGACGGGGGGGAGGTGGCCGGCGGCCATCAACGCCCACCTCCCGCCGGCAATCCGCGTCCTGCGCGCGGGCCGGGCACCGGCCCCGGGCTGGCACGCCCGGTTCTCGGCGACGGGAAAGGTTTACCGTTACCGCCTCTGGAACGCGCCCGCGCTGCACCCCTTCGAGATCGGCCGGGCCTGGCACCTGCCGGGGGCGTTGGACGTGGCCCGGCTGACGGCGGCGGCCGGGGTGTTCGTCGGCCGGCACGATTTCGCCGGGTTCGCCGCCAGTCGCGGCCGGCCGGAGCCAGACACGGTCCGCACGGTCCACCGCGTGGCGGCGCGCCGGGGCGCGGGCGGGCTGGTGACGGTGGAGTTCGCGGGGGACGGGTTCCTCTACCGGATGGTCCGGCTGTTGACGGGCACGCTGGTGCGCGTCGGCCAGGGGCGGATGGAGGAAACGGCTCTGCGCGACCTGCTGGAGCGGCCCGCGGGCCGGCGGAGCTCCTTCGCGGCGCCCGCGGCGGGGTTGACCCTCGTGCGCGTCAGCTATCCCCCTCCGGCCGCGCGCCGGCCCGCGGTTTGCCGGACATGACGTGCGGGTCGAAAAAGTGGTCAATGGCCAGCCAGACGGCCCGGGCGTGGCGGGCGGTGACCAGGGTGATGAGGAAAATCAACGGGATGCAGGTCCACAGGATGGTCCGCAGCGAGGCGTTGACGACGTATTCCAGGTAGAGGTAAAGCCCCAGGGCGGGAAAGGCGCCGATGCTGTAAGTCACGGCCCAGGTCGCCATGAGGAAATAGCCCGGCTCACGCTCGTAGGGGTAGCCGCAGCGCGGGCAGCCATCGAGGGTGTCAAAGATTTGCGCGGGTGAGCGGATGGCCCGGACGGGCGGAAAGATGGGCGACACCCCGCACTCCGGGCAGCGCAAGCGGAGGGCCCGGCGGAGGTAGAGCCACGCCAGCCGAAGGTTGCGCGGGGGCGGCTGGGGCGAGTTCAGGTAGGGGCCGGAGTTGGGCATTTCGAGACGGAAGGACGCGGAGAGGGGGAGACGCGGAGGTCCGAATGAGAACGGCCCGGTCGGGCAATGTGCTCCTATTCTCCCCCGTCCCCTTCTCTCCTTCTTTCGCCGCGTCTCCCCCTCTCCGCGTCTTTCCGTCTTCCCGTTCACCGCCGTCGGTGAGACAGGACGGCCTGGACCTGTTTGAGGAGCTTCTCGCCGTCGTAAGGTTTCGGCAGGAATCCGCTCAGGCCCTTCGCCAGCATGGCGCTCAGTTTCGCCGGCTGGTGGAAACCGCTGGAGACGACGCAGGCGACCTTGGGGTTGATGCCGAGGAGTTCGTCGAAGATCAGGTCGCCGGCCATGCCGGGCAGCGCGAAGTCCAGGATGACGAGGTCAATGGCCGTCCAGAGCCGGTTGTAGAGGGCGATGGCCTCGAAGCCGTCGCGCGCGGTGATGACGCGGTAGTCGTCGTCCGTGAGGATGTTTTCCGTCTGGCGCAGGACGCGGGCCTCGTGGTCGGCGATGAGGATGAGCTCCTTCATCCCCGTCGGGTTAGCCATGATGATGGATTCCAACCGGGGCGGGGCCAGCGGTTTGGGCGGCTCGGGCGCGTGGCCGTTGGCGGGTATCGAGGTGATGGCCAGGTCGTTGGCCAGTTGCACGCTCAGGGGCAGGGCGTGCG
>CAXTFX010000100.1:0-11765 GCA_964243185.1 uncultured Chthoniobacterales bacterium | reverse complement strand
TCGACGACGCGGCGCACGTCACCAAGATTCGCCCGGCGCGGCTGGCGGACCTGGAGAATGACGTTTACACGAACTTTCCCAACATCGCTTACGCCCGCGGGTTCCTGGCGATCTACGGACGGTTCCTCGGGGTGGACGTTTCCCCCTACCTGGGCGCGTTCGAGGATACGAACTCCTTCGGGTTGGACGATTACCAATACCTCCGCGACGAACCCATCGCCGAGTTCCGCGCCCCCCGGCACGAGGTCCGCCCCGGCCGCCGGGTCCTGCTGCCCTACCGCCGCCGCCAGAACGACGGCGTCCAGGCCCGCCGCCACCGCGTCCCATTGGTCCTCGGCGCGCTAGCGCTCTCCTTCGGCCTGGTCGCGGCCCTGGTCTGGTATTTCACCCTGCGGTTCCAGCAGCTTGGCCCCCTGGAACAACTGGCGGCCCGCCAGGATGCCCGGAGCCGGCCGCCGCGTGAGTCACCGGCCCCGACGCCCGAACCGACGCCCGACGGCACCCCTTCGCCTATCCTCTCGTCCCTGCCCATCGCGGACGCCCCGGGCAGCGCGACGGCCGAACCGGCGCCGGCGGGCACGGTTTCGCCCCTGCTCGCCTTCAACCTGCCCCTGCCGCCCCCCTTCAAGCCGGCGCTCACGGTGCTCGCGCCCACGCCGGCCCCGTCCAAGGAAGTGGTCGTCCGGCCGCTCAAACGCACCTACCTCAAGGTGATGGTCAATGACCCGACCGCCCGGCCGGCCTACGAGGATTGGCTGGCCCCCAACACCCGGCCGTTGAGTTTCCGCGGCGACCGCGTGTTCGTGCACGTGCTGGACAAGGGTTCCGTGGAGATCAGCACCAACGGGGTGATCCAGCCGACGGCCGGGACGGACATCAAGATCGAATGACGCCCCGCCAGGACGGGGCGCCGCCCTACCGCGACAGGTTCCACGGGTAGTAGGGCGCGATCATGAGGTAGGCCACCACCCCCGTGATGGAAACGTAAACCCAGATCGGGAACGTCCAGCGCGTGACGCGCTTGTGCCGGGCATACTGGCCGGTGAGGGCATAATACAGGGCCGTCAATACCAGCGGCACGACGATGGTCGCCAGCACGATGTGGCTGATCAGAACGGTGAAATACACCGGCCGCACCCAGCCGACGCCGCCGAAGCGCGTTTCCCGCGTCTGCGGGAAGGAGTGATAAACGACGTAGAGCACGAGGAACACGCTGGAGAGAGTGAACGCGGTCAGCATGGACGCGCGGTGCGCCCGGGTCTGCCCCCGCCGGATGAACCCGTAGCCAACGAGCAACGCCAGCGCCGTCAGGGAATTCAGTCCCGCGTTCACCGCCGGGATCAGCGAAACGGCCCGGGGGATGGCCCCGCCGCCGCCCGGCACGACCGCGTCCGTTTGCGGCGCGAGCAGGAGAACCGCCACCGCCGCCGGCACGGCCACGGATAAGATCGCGATGGTGAGAATCGCCTTCGGGGAAGACGTGACGGGCGGCGGAAGGGTTTCGGAACGCATGGGACGGGGAGCAGGATACAAGACGCAGGATACAAGATGCTGGATGCAGGATGCTGGATGGCGGAGTTTCGGGAGCGGCGCCGTCCCGCGGGTTTGAACGTCCGGCACCCTGCGCTTGTATCCTGCATCCCGCATCCTGGCACCTTGCTCCCCCCCTGCCCATGCGCCTGGTCATCCTGGACGGTTTCACGCTTAATCCCGGCGACCTCGACTGGTCACCGCTCGCCACGTTGGCCGGTGGTGGGTTCGACGTTCACGAGCGCACGCCCGCCGGCGAGGTCATCGCCCGCGCGCGGGGCGCGGAGATCGTTTTGACCAACAAGGTTGCCCTCGACCGTGTCGTATTGGAGGCGCTCCGGCCGGCGGGTCTGCGTTACGTCGGGGTGCTGGCGACCGGGTTCAACGTGGTGGATGCCGCCGCCGCCCGGGCGTTGGGCGTGACCGTTACCAACGTTCCGTCCTACGGGACCATGACCGTGGCCCAGGCCACCATCGCGCTGCTGTTGGAGTTGACCAACGGTGTTGGCGCCCAGGCGCGGGACGTCCGCGCGGGCCGCTGGTCGGGCTCGGCGGACTGGTGCTACTACGACGTGCCGCCCGTGGAGTTGGACGGGTTGACCCTCGGGCTGGTCGGCTTCGGCGCCATCGCGCAAGCCGTTGCGAGGCTCGGTCAGGCGTTCGGGATGCGCGTGCTCGCCCACCGCCGGGACGCGGGGAAGCCGCCCGAGGTGCCCGGCGTCACCCTCGTCGGGCTGGAGGAAGTGTTCACCCAAAGCGACGTGGTCAGCCTCCACTGCCCGTTGACGGACGCCACCCGCGGCCTGGTCAACGCCGAGCGCCTCGCCCGCCTGAAACCCACCGCCTTCCTGTTGAACACCGCCCGCGGTCCCCTGATCGTCGAGCGCGACCTCGCGGACGCGTTGAACGCGGGCCGCCTGGCGGGCGCCGGGCTGGACGTGCTCGCCGCCGAGCCGCCCGCGGCGGACCACCCGCTGCTGGCGGCGCGCCACTGCGTCATCACCCCGCACGTGGCCTGGGCGGCGCGGGCCGCGCGCCAGCGGTTGCTGGCGACCGCCGCGGCAAACGTCCGTGCCTTCCTCGCAGGCCGGCCCGAAAACGTGGTGAACTGAACTTTTTTCCATCCCGTCCGTCCCGCCGGTCGAACTAGTCTTTCAACCGTGACCCGCTCGTTCTGCCTCCCGCTCTCCACGGTCCTGCTGGCGCTCGCCGCCCTGGGCGCCCCGGCCCCCGCCGCCGAGCCGCCGTGGGCCTCGGCGACCCTGCCCGGCGAAACCGCCCGGGACGTGCTCAAGCGGGCGATGGGGCCGGTGGTGAACGTGTTCTCCCGGGAACCCGTCGGCAGCGACCGCGCCTTCGCCCTGCGCCTGCGCCTCGGGGACGCGACCAACCAGGCGTCGGAGTTGAGGGGTCGGCGCATCGAGATCCTCTGCCAGCCCCCCGACCGGCTGCTCTGGCAGATGCCTGCCTTGGGCACCATCGTCACCATCTCCCGGCGGGGGCAGGACTTTTGGGCGCACCCGGCCGCCCGGCTCGCGCCCATCCTCGCCCGGGTGGACCAGCGTCCCATCTCGGCGGAGGATCAGAAACCGTTGGCGCCGCTGCGACTGCCGATCCCCCCGCGGCTGTTCTGGGCCGGGGTGAACCTCATCCGCGTGCGCGACGGGGGCGACGGGGTGCCGGGGGACAACGCGGGCGCGGGCGTGTGCCGGCGCGTGGAGGTGACGCCGCCGTTCGCCAAGGAGCGCGGCCGCATGGTCCGCCTGTGGTTGCGCGAGCGGGACGCCGTCCCCGCGCAGGTTGATTTCGTCTCCCCCAGCGAGCACGCCACGGTGGCCTTCGAGAGCGCCCGCCTCCTGCCCGGCTTGCCCGAGGGTGCCTTTGACCCGAAGCCGGAACAGGCGGCCGACCTGCTCCGCATCCCTTACGCGAAGCTGCGCCCGTTCATGAAGCTGCTGGAGGAGGAAAACGACCGGCAGCGCCGGGGGCATTGAGGAGCCTTGGCCACGACGCGCCGACCCGCGAAAAAACGCTGGCCGCCCGCCCGTAACGGGCTCAACATGGCCCCACCCTCATGGTCAACCTGACGACGCCCCTCTACGACGTGGCCATCATCGGGGGCGCGCTCTCCGGGGCCGCCACCGCCCTGCAAATCCTCGACCGCGAGCCCACCGCCCGCGTCCTCATCGTCGAGAAATCCCCCGCCTTCACCCGGCGGGTCGGTGAGAGCACGGTCGAGGTCAGCACCTACTTCCTCGGACGCGTGCTCGGCCTGCACGCCCACCTCAACGAGCACCACCTGGCCAAACAGGGCCTGCGGTTCTGGTTCGCCAACGAGCAGACCACCAACCTCGGCGAGTGCTCCGAGATCGGGGGCCGCTTCAACGCGCGCGTGCCGGGGTTCCAGGTGGACCGGGCGGTCCTGGACGAGGAGGTCCTCCGCCGGGCCATCGCCGCCGGCGCGGAGCTCCGCCGGCCCGCGCGGGTCGTCGGCAAGATCGAACTGAACCCCGGGGGCGAGCAGCGTTTCACCCTGCGTGACGTTCGGACCAACGCCGAGGAGCCCGTCCGCGCGCGCTGGGTGGTGGACGCCTCCGGGGTGGCCTGCCTGCTCGCCCGTCAGCAGGGTTGGTGGCAGCCCAACGGGGAGCACCCCACCGCGTCGGTCTGGTGCCGGTGGCGCGGGGTCAAGGATTGGGACGGCCTGGAGCTGGCGCGTCGGTATCCCGAATGGTCCCGGCGGACCCACACCATGCGCTCCACGGCCACCAACCACCTCGTCGGGGACGGTTGGTGGAGCTGGTGGATCCTGCTCAAGGGCGGGGACATGTCCATCGGCCTGGTCTATGACCAGCGCCTCGTGGATTTCCCGGAAGGCGGCACGCTCTCCGAGCGCCTGCGCCGCTTCCTCGTGGAGCGTCACCCCATCGCCGCCGAACTCCTCGCGGACGCGCACCCTCACGAGGGCGACACCCATTACCGCAAGAACCTGCCGTATTTCTCCACGACCTACGCGGGCGACGGCTTCTCCCTGGTGGGCGACGCCGCCGCTTTCATTGATCCGCTCTACAGTCCGGGCCTCGACTGGATCGCCTACACCACGGCCAACGCCGCCGACCTCGTCGCGGCCAACCGGCGCGGGGAAACGGACCTCCCTAAGCGGATCGAGCTTGCCAACACCCGGTTGGGGAACGGCATCCGGCGCTGGTTCCAGGCGATCTACCAGGACAAATACGAATACCTTGGGGAGTTCGACCTGTTGCGGACCGCGTTCCTGTTCGACCTCGGCCTCTACTACTGGGGCGTCGCTTCCCAGCCCTTCAAACGCGGGCACGTCGCTCTCCTGGAGCCGATTTACGCCACGCCGCCCTCGGTGCCCGTGTTTCACTTCATGCGCCTTTACAACCGACGCATGGCGCAGATGGCCCGCGTCCGCCGGTCCCGCGGGACGCTCGGGCGTCACAATGCCGGCCGGCAATGCCTGCTGGGCGGGTTCACCTTTGACCACCAGAACGTCAAACCGCTGCTGAAACCGCTCGCCTACTGGGGCTGGCTGGAACTCAGCGAGGGTTGGCGAAGCTGGTGGCAGCCGAGGCCCAAACGCGCGGAGCAGCCGTCCGTGCCCCTGGCGGAGGCGACAGTGTAAGTGAATTTTCCGCCGCTCACCGCCCTGTTGCCGCACCGCGCCCCGATGCTGTTCCTACGTGGCATCATCTCGCACGACCCGGCCGAGACCGTTTGCGCGAGCCATTTTGACGCGGAGGCGGCGACGCTCTTCGGGACGGGCGGGGAGTTGCCCGCCGCCTTGGCGCTGGAGCTGGTCGCCCAGACGATGGCCGTGCACGACGGGCTCCGCCGCCGCGCGGAGCACCGGCCGGCCGCCGCGCGGGGTTTCCTGCTCGGCAGCCGCCGCTTTGACCTCCTCGTTCGCTCCCTGCCGGTCGGGGAAGACCTGCGCGTCTTGGCCACCGGCGAAAAACCCGCCACGGGGGGGTTGGTTCGGTTTGCGGGGCGGGTGGAGGATTGCCGGGGCGGGCTCCTGGCGTGCGGCGAGGTAACTGTCCTGGAGGATCGCATGGATCCGCTGGAATGAGCACGGGCCTCTGGCGGGTTTGGGAACGCACGGCGGCAGCAGCCCCCCACGCCACCGCGCTGGTAGATGCCCGCACCGGTGAAACACTGACCCGCAGAGATTTATTCCGATTGGCGGAAGAACTCGCCGCCAACCTTCCGGCCATTGGCAGTCGGGTTGTGGCCTTTGCCGAACCGAATGGTCCGGGTTGGTTCAAAGCATTTCTGGCGATCCAGAAATTAGGCGCCATCGCGTTACCGCTCGATCCCGGGACCCCGCGGGAACGACGCGACGAAATAGCGGTGGGACTCGGGGCAACCTTCCTTTTCGACGCCGACCAGATCGTTCCGGTGGGACCGCCCACCGTGGAGCCGACTTGGACCGGGTCGGAGGTTTGCCTCCTCAAGCTAACCTCCGGGACCACCGGACCGCCCCGACCGCTCCCCTTCACCTCCGCGCAGATGCTCGCGGACGGCCGCCAGGTCTGCGCGGGCATGGGGATCGGACCGGCGGATGTCAACTTCGGCGCCATTCCCCTCGGGCACTCCTACGGTTTGGGCAATCTGGTCATGCCCCTGCTCGACCAAGGAACCGCGGTGGCCTTCTCGACCGAAACCCTTCCCGGCGGTCTGGCGGCGGGGATCGGCCAGACGGGTGCGACGGTCCTGCCGACGGTGCCCGCGATGCTGCGCGCCCTATCAGAGTCACCCGCCGCAATGCCAGGGGAACTTTCCGCTTTGAAGCTGGTGATCTCGGCCGGCGCGTTTTTACGCTCGGACGTAGCAAGTAGTTTTTACGCAAAATTTACGAAGTTAGCTCACAATTTTTACGGTTCCTCCGAAACCGGGGGCATCTGTTTCGACGCCGGGGGCACGGCCACCCTCTCCGGCCGGAGCGTCGGCAAGCCCTTGCCGTCCGTGAAGGTCGAACTGGAGACGCCGGCAGAGGACCGGGTGCGAGTCACCTCGCCGGCCGTGACGGCTCCCGGCACCCACCTACAGTTGGACCGGGGGGAATGGAACGCCGAGGGCGAACTGCGGCTGCTGGGTCGCGCCGGAATCGTCGCCAACGTGGGGGGGCGCAAAGTGAACCCTGCCGACGTGGAACGGGTGTTACGGACGCTGCCCGAAGTCACCGACGCCTGGGTCGGGGTGCGGACCCGGCCGAGCGGGGACGACTACTTGGTCGCCGCCGTGGAAACCACGTTGGGGCGGGAAACGGTGTTGACCCAGCTCGCGGCGCGGTTGCCGCGTTGGCAGTTGCCCCGGCACTTAATGACACTGACACTGCTTCCCAGAAACGACCGTGGAAAATTGGACCGGGCCAGCCTGGAAGCCCGGTTCGGTTGAGGGAATCCGATCCAACTCACGCGCAACTTGCCGGTTCGCGTGTCAGCGGCTCTTCCGGCCTCATCTCTACGGGGGGCACCAAGGACCAGCGGCGCTGGAGCCGGCAGACGAGCAGGAAGGCGTGGTAGCGCCACCAGACCCGCCACGGCAGCCGGGTGTAGCCGGCGACGACGCTGTTCACCGCCCGACCGAGGCCGATGGGCGGGTGGTCATCCACGAACACGCTGTAGGCGGCGTTGTCGTAGAAGGCCAGGATGAGCTTCTGGAATACGGCCGCGGCGCGACCGACCTGTCGCGTGTAGCGATTCTGCTGCCTCGGGGAAAGCGCCCGCCCGTGGTCCCGCTCCGCACGGATCACCTCCGCCGCGGCGAGCCGGGCGGAGTGCAGGCCCAGGAACACGCCGCTGGAGAAGATGGGGTCGAAGAACCCGGCCGCGTCGCCGAGGAGCAGCAGCCGGTCGGACGCGAAGCGCCGGGCGCGGTAGGTGTAATCGGCGGTCACGTGGAACTTGGTGACGGGCTCGGCGCCGGCCAGGAGCTGCCGGAGCTTCGGCAAGCGCGCGACCGTTTCCTGGAAGAGTTCCCCCACCCGGCCGTTCGCCGCCCGGACCGTCTCCAAGGTCGTGACCAACCCCACGCTCGTCCGCCCCGCGTCGAGGGGGATCAACCAGAACCAGCCGTCGGCGTGACGGACGATGACGATGTTCCCGCCCTCGGGGCCGGCGGCGCGGGCGACGCCGCGGAAATGGGCATAGACGGCGGCCCGCCGGGGCAGGTTGCCGCCGGGGTCCACGCGGTCGCCCTTCAGGGGGTGACTGAACCCGGGGTCCCGGCCGGAGCCGTCCAGGATCCAACCCGCCCGCACCGTTTCCGGGCCGGACCCCCCGGCCGTCTGGACCGTGGCCTCCCAGCCGGAGCCACCGGGCAGGGGCGTCGCCGCGGTGAGCCGGGTGCGCTCCCGGACCGTGCAGCCGAGACCCTCGGCGTGGCGCAGGAGCAAGTCGTCGAAGCGGCTCCGCTCCACCTGGTAGGTGTAGGGGTTACCGGGGATCATCCCGTCGCGGAAGCGGACGCGCTTGCCCACATCCGTCCGCTCGCCGACATGGAATTCCGCGCCGTGTTTGGGCATGAAACCGGCGGCTTCCACCTTGTCCCAGACCCCGGTGTCACGGAGGATGTCGTTGCCGGCCGGCAGGAGGCTCTCGCCAATGTGGAACCGCGGAAACCGTTCTTTCTCCACGATCAGCGTCCGCAACCCGGCCCGGGCCAGGTAGGCACCGGCCGTGCTGCCCGCGGGGCCGCCGCCGACGACCAGGCAATCAAATTCGCGCTCGGACATGATTGGGGATTGTTTATCTGGCGCGGGACCGCTAAAACGTGGCGAAATTCCCGCTGACAATAGCGCCGCCGCCCGCCGGCCGACCCACCCGCGCCGCGAGCTTTTCACCGTCCATGTTTCTCGACCAAAGTCAAAACTTCGCCGACAACGCCCTGCTGACCCCGCCCGCCGCCCCGCCGCGGTCCGCTTTTTCCTTCGACCCGGCCACGGCCCTGAACGCCACGGGCGAGGCCCAGCGCGCGCTGCACCGGGCCGCGGGGGAGACGGCCCGGCGCGTCTTCGGGCGCAAGGTGTTCGTGCGCGGCGTGGTGGAGGTGTCCAACTTCTGCCGGCAGAACTGCGGTTACTGCGGGATGCGCCGGGACAACCGGGCTCTGGGGCGCTTTCGCATCCGGGACTGGGAGGGCATCTTCGAGCACCTCGAGGCGGTCCGGCCGCGGGCCATGACGGACGTCAACGTGCAGGCCGGGGAGGACCCGGTGGCCGTGCGCGAGATCATCCTGCCGCTCGTGCGCGCCCTCCGCGAGCGCACGGACCTCGGCGTGAGCGTGTGCCTGGGCACGCTCGACCAGCGCGACTACGACGCCCTGCGCGAGGCGGGGGCGACCTACTTCATCATCAAGCTGGAAACGGGCAACGCCGAGCACTACCGGCGGATGCAGGCGCCGGGGAGCCTGGCCCGCCGCGTGGACGCCATCCAGCGGCTCGCCGCCAGCGGCTGGCAGGTCTCCAGCGGGTGCATCGTCGGGCTGCCCGAGCAGACCGACGCGATGCTGGTGGAAACCTTCGACCTGCTGAAACGGCTGCCCCTCCGCGGTGTCAGCGTTTCCCCGTTCATCCCCGGCGAGGGGACCCCGTGCGCCGGGCAGGGGATGGCGGACCTGGACAAAACCCTGAACGCGCTAGCGATCCTCCGGTTGCAGAACCCGACGCACGTCATCCCCGCCGTCAGCGCCTTCAACTCCGTCGGCGAGCGGGGCTACGCCCGGGCGCTGGAAACGGGGGCTAACCTCGTCACGGTCAACCTCACGCCGGAGGCGCGCCGCAAGGACTACGTCATCTACAAGCCCGACCGCTTCATCATGACCGAGGCCCGGGTGCGGGAGGCGGTGGACGACGCCGGCTTCGAGCCGAGCGCGGTCGGGTTGGCGGAGTTTTTGGCGAAGTAACCGCGCAAAGATTTCCAGAGCGGTTCGGCGGGGCCGCGCCGGAGTTTGGTCCGCGGATCACGCCGATGACGCCGATTGTTTTCCGTTTGGAGAGCGGCGGGCAAGCGCCTCCGGCCGGAAGCCCGGAACCCTGGCCTTCAATCGGCGTCATCGGCGTAATCTGCGGAAAAAAAACCTTCGCCGGAAGCCTAACGACGATGTCGGTCCAGCGACAACTTATCTCCTCGGGCGCCCCCTGGGAACCCGTCGTTGGCTACTCGCGGGCGGTGCGGGTCGGCCGGCACGTTCATGTCGCGGGAACGACGGCGGTGGACGAAGCCGGGGGGGTCGTGGCCCCGGGGGACGCGGGGGCGCAGGCGGCGTTCGCGCTGGCGAAGATCGGCCGGGCCCTGCGGGAGGCGGGGGCGGATTTCGGGAACGTGGTCCGCACGCGGATGTTCGTCGTGGACATCGCGCGGGACTGGGAGGCCGTGGGCCGGGCGCACGGGGCGGTGTTCGGAGACATCCGGCCGGCGACGACGATGGTTGAGGTCCGGGCGTTGATTGACCCTGCCCTGCTCGTGGAGATCGAGGCGGAAGCGTTCGTGCCCTGGGGTCGCCGCCTTTCAGCGGGTCTCCCGCCGCGCCAGGAGGATGCCGGCCAACAGCAGGACTCCCCCGGCGAGCTGCCCGATCGTTAACGTTTCCCCCAGCAGCGCCCAGGCGGCCAGGGCCGCGGTGGCGGGCTGGACCAGCAGACCCACGGAGGCGAAGGAGGTCGGCAGACCCGCCAGGGCGTAGGCGATCAGGCTCTGGCCGCCGAGGTGGCTGACCACGGCCAGGCCCGCCAGCGTCCACCAGCCGCGCGGGGTGGCGGGCAACATCGTTTCTCCCGAGAGCCACGCGACGGGCAGCAGCGTCGCCGCGGTGATGACGCCGCTGGCGGCCATGATCGTGCCCGTGGCCCAGCCGCGGGTGCGGGCGGCCCGCACGCTTAAGAGGTAGCCGGCGTAGAAAACGGCCGTGGCCACGCCGAGGAGGTCGCCGCGGAGGGTGGTGGGCGAAAATTGCGCGTTGCGGCCCACGAGCAGCGCCGTCCCCCCGAGGGCGACGAGCATGGCCAGCCCGAAGCGCCCGCTGACCCGTTGCCCGAAGGCCAGCCAGCCAAACGCGACCACGAACACGCTGGCGAGGTTCGCCTCCAGCGTCGAGTTGGCCACGGAGGTGAACCGGATGGACCAATGCCAGAGGACGAGGTCGCCGGCGAAGCACCCCCCCGCCAGCGCCAGCGGCCACCCGTCCCGACGGGCGTTGACGGCCCCGCCGCCCGCGGTGGACCCGGCGGCGGCCCCCGACCAGAGGAGGAGCGCCGGCAGCGCCAGGGTCAACCGCCAGAAGGCCGTGGCGCTCGGCCCCACCTCGCTCAGGCGCACGAAGATCGGCGCGAACCCGATGGCGATCCCCCCCGCCATCAACGCGGGCAGATGGAAACGGGCGGCGGGGGGCGTCATGCGGAAACGGTCCTTAGCACGCGGTGGCTCCCCGTTCCAAACCCGTCGGGCGGGGCGATCCTCACCCGGGCGCCATCCACCCGGCGGCGGGGGCGCGATGCTTCCGGCGTGAACCCCTCGCCCGACGACCTCGCCACCGAACGCTGGGCGGAACTCATCGCCCGGCACGCGCCGCTGGTCCTCCTGGGCGTGTTGCTGCTGGCCGTGGGGTTGACCTGGGCCGGCTGGCGGCTGTTCGAGCGGGGCTGGCGGGCGTGGCGGGGGCGTTTCCCGCGTGGGTCGGCACTTTCCCCCCTGTCCTACCTGGCCTTGCACCTCGGGGTCGGGCTCGGGCTGGCCTGGGCAGCGGTGCACGGGTTCGCGGAACTGGCGGAGACGCTCGGGCAGCCGGACCGGATGGCGGTGTTCGACACCGCCCTGGCGCGCGAGTTGCACATCCACGCCTCCATCGTCGGGCTGTGGGCATTCCGGGCCGTGGCGTGGTTAGGCGGGTTCCCCGTGATGCTGTTCCTGCTCGTCGGGGTGGCAATCTGGCTGGCGCGTCGGCGGGAGTGGCTGCGGGCGACGGGCTGGACGGCCGCGCTGGTGGGCGACGGCGTGTTGAACACGGCCCTGAAGGCGTCCTACCAGCGCATCCGCCCGAGCGCGGGCTGGTCCAACCCGTTTGTGACCGAGCCGGGCTGGAGTTTCCCCAGCGGCCACGCGATGGGTGCCATCGTCGCCTACGGGATGCTGGCCTACCTGCTGGTCACGCACGAGCCCACCGGCTCGCCGGGGCGCCGGCTGGGGATCGTGACCGGGGCGTTGGGGATCATC
>CAXTFX010000099.1:4668-11827 GCA_964243185.1 uncultured Chthoniobacterales bacterium | reverse complement strand
CCTACTATTTCGACCACCGTGAGGAGATTGACGCGGAACTCCTCGCGGGGTTGGCCGAACTCGCCGGTTGGGCCCGACGGCCGCTCTCCCTCCTGCGCCAGCGGTTGCTTGCGTTGCGTCGGAGCGAAGCCGTCGCATGACGCCGCTTTACTTCGAGGTCCATGTGCCCGCGGCCACCGCCGGGCAACTCCGGCGGCGCGGGGTGGATTTGCCCACCGTGCAGGAGGACGGCGCCGTAGAACTTGACGACCCGGACCTCCTGACCCGCAGCACGCTGTCAGGCCGGGTGCTGTCCGCCCAGGACATCCGGTTTAAAGCTTTGGCGGAGGACTGGCAACGCGCCGCGCGGCCTTTTGCCGGTTTGATCTTTGGCCACCAACTTCATGGTTCCATCGGCCAATACGTCCGCGACCTCGAATTGATCGCGCACACCACTGAGCCGGCGAAGTGGGTCGGGCGCGTGGAGAAGCTGCCGCTGGTTTGAGCGACTCCGCTCCCATCCCTCGGCGCCCACCACCGCCAGCGTCCCGCGCGTGACGCCGGGCTGCGCGTTGGCCCGCGGTTTATCAATCACGTCGTCGGCCGCCGTTTTCCCAGACAGCAGCGCGGCCTCGAGGCGGATGACCCGCTCGGCCATTGTGCGGTCCTCACTCTGTTACTTTACCCGGAAACCGCCCGCGCCCGCTTCCCAGAACTCGCGGGCGAGTTCAGCCCCGGCTGAACCACCGTTCCACGATGGCGTCCGCCGCCGTCTCCGCGCCGTTCTCCTGCCGGAGGCGCTCGCCGAGTTCCCGGGCGGGGCGGGCGTAGGTTTCCCCGTTGAACAACGCCGTTAACTCCTCCGCCACGCGCGCGGCCCGGTAATGCTTCCGGGGCAGGACGCGGCCGACGCCGAGGCGGCGGACGCGGGCGGCGTTGTCGGGTTGATCGTGGGAAAACGGCACGACTAGCGCCGGCACCCCCGCGCGGAGGGCCTGGGCCGTGGTGCCGATGCCGCCCTGGTGGACGACGGCGGCGGCGCGGGGGAACAGCTCGGAGAACGGGGCGTAATCGGCGAGCAGAGTGCCCGCGGGGGGCGCGCGGTCGGGGCGGTTGCGCGGGTCGGGGCCGACGAGGAGGACGGCGCGGCGGCCGAGCCGTTCGGCGGCGGCGAGGCTCTCGGCGAAGAAGTCGCCGGCGGTCTGCACGGCAGACGTTCCCAGCGTGAAAACGACCGGCGGCGGGCCGGCGTCTAGGAAGCGGGCCAGCTCCGGGGGGAGTCCGGCGCCGGCGGTGTAGCGGTCGTAGAAGGGGAAGCCGGTGGCGCGGGTCTGCGGCGGCCAGTCGGGTTGGGCCACGGCGAAGTGCGCCGAGAACAGCGCCAGGACGAGCTCGGGCGAGTGACCCCCCTCGAACATCAGGTCCGCGACGGGCGGCAGGCCGTGTTCGGCGCGGAGTTCCGCCAATGGTCGCGCCCACGAACGGGAGACGCGCTTGGCCAGCCCGAAGAGGGCGCGGTGAAACCCCGGGCCGAGCGCCCGGAGCCGTTCGGAGCCGGCGAACGGCGGCAGCACGGGCGGGTCGTGCGCGGAGAGAAACCCGATGGGCGCGAGGTGCGAGGAGGCCCAGCGCAAGCCGGGGGTTTTCGCCACGACGACCGGCGCGGGGTAAACGAGCGGGTGGGAAACGAGCACGTCCGCCCCGGCGCAGGCCGCGAGGAGGTCGTCGAACATCGGGCGCACGGCGGGCATGAAGATTTCCCGCACGATGCGCTCGGTGCCGCGGCGCGGGTCCATCAGCCGGCGGATGAACTCCGGGTCGCGGCCCGGCGCCGGGAGGTCCGGGCGGAGGGCGGCGAAGTCCAGGCCCGTGGCGAGGACCTTTTCCCGGTAGAGCGCGGAGGTGGCGATGGTCGCCCGGTGCCCGCGGGCCCTCAGCGCGAGGGCGACGGCGAGATACGGGTGGAGGTCGCCGAAGGAGCCGAAGGTGGCGAGGACGACGTGGGGCATGGGGCGGGTAGGGCGGGTTATCCTTAACCCGCCGCCGGATTGCGCGTCGTTTGCACAACGGCGGCGGGTTAAGGATAACCCGCCCTACCCGCCCCATGCGCTGCTTCTACTCGCCTGACTACTTCTTCCCGCTGCCGGAAGGCCACCCTTTCCCGATGCGTAAGTTCCCCGAGGCGCACGCGCTCCTGCTCGACGGCGGGGTGGTCCAGCCGGCGGACGTTACCGAGGTCGGGCCGTGCGAACGCGAACGGCTGTTGCGCGTCCACCCCGCCGACTACCTCGACCGCATCGCCCGCGGGGACTTGCTCCCGAAGGAAAAGACGATCCTCGGGCTGCCGCCCGGCGCGGGGTTGCTGGAGCGCTGCGCCCGCGAGACGGAGGGCACGCGGCGGGCCTGCCGCACGGCGCTGGCGGAGGGCGGCGTGGCGGCGAACCTCGCGGGGGGAACGCACCACGCCTTTGCCGACCGGGGCGAGGGCTTCTGCGTGCTCAACGACGTGGCCGTGACCGTGGCGGACCTGCGCGCGAACGGGTTCCCCGGGTTGCGCGTGATGGTCGTGGACACCGACGCGCACCAGGGCAACGGCACCAACGCGCTGCTCGGCGGCGATCCGGCCGTGTTCACCTACGACGTTCACGTCGCCGCCAACTATCCCTCCCGCAAGGTCCCCGCCTCGCTGGACGTGGGCCTGGAACGCTACGTGCCGGGGGAGGTTTACTTGAAGGTCCTACGCGAAACCCTGCCGCCGGCCGTGGAGAACTTCCGCCCGGACCTCGCCGTGTGGCTCTCCGGGGCGGACCCGCACCTCAACGACCGGTTCGGGCAGATGCGGCTGACGTTGCGGGACATGATGGAGCGGGATGTTTTCGTGTTGGGGCAGTTCGTCCCGCGCGGCATCCCCGTGGCCGTCCTCTACGGCGGGGGCTACAACCGGGAGCCGTTCTACACCGCGCGGCTGCACCGCAACAGCGTGGCGGCGGCCTTGAACGCTTCCCGCGGTTTGGTTAACGTGCCCGGCGTATGACCTGGGACGAAATCTGCAACCATCCGGCGTTGCGGGACCTGCCTTTCCGCATCGAGAGCAATCGCTGGGGACAGATCGTCATGTATCCGCCTCACAATGACCACGGCTGGGCGCAGGTCAGCATCTACGACTTGCTGCGGGAACTGATGCCGAGCGGACGTGCCCGGCAGGAGACCAACATCGTCACGAAGGATGGCACCAAGGTGGCGGACAACGCCTGGCTGTCGGACGAGTTCCTGCGGACGCACCGGGGGGAATCCACCTACAGCCGCGCGCCGGAGATCGTTGTCGAGGTGAAGTCCCCGAGCAACTCCATGCCCGAGTTGCTGGAGAAGAAGGAATTGTTTCTGGAGGCCGGTGCCGGGGAGGTCTGGGTTCACAAGGGCAGCGGGGAGATGCTTTTTTACGACCAGAACGGCTTGCGCGAACGCTCCGGCCTCTGCCCGGAATTCCCGGTGCGGGTGGAGGTGGACTGAGCCGCGATGCCCCGTTCCACCCACGTCCTGCCCGGCCTGCGCTTCGCCGTCGTCGGCTCCGGCGCGGTCGGCGGGTTCTACGGGGCGAAGCTGGCCTACTACGGCCGGGAGGTGCACTTCCTGGTCCGCTCCAAGGAGGAACGCGCGGCCCTCAAACGCTTCGGCTGGCGCATCCAGAACGCGAAACAGGGTGACTTCCGCGTCGCCAAGGTTCACGCGCACGCCACCACCGACACCATCGGCCCGTGCGACGTGGTGCTCATCGCCCTTAAGGCCACGGCCAACGACGCCCTGCCCGCGCTCCTGCCGCCGTTGCTCAAGCCGGACACGGTGCTCGTCACGCTCCAGAACGGTTTCGGCAACGAGGAGTTCCTGGCGGAGCGCTTCGGCCCGGAGCGGGTCGTGGGCGGGCTGTGCTTCGTTTGCCTGAACAAAACGGCCCCCGGCGTGATCGCGCACCTCGGCCAGGGCGCGGTGACGTTCGGCGAGTTAGAGCGCTGGCCGGAGCCGCGCACGCACGAGCTGGCCTGGGAGTTCAAGCGCTGCGGGGTGACGGCCCGCGTTGGTGCCTCCCTCGCGGCCGAACGCTGGCGCAAGGCGGCGTGGAACGTGCCCTTCAACGGGCTGACCGTGCTCGGCAGCGCGCTGCGCGGGGCGACGGTCTCGACCGCCGACGTGCTCGCGGACGACGCGCTGGCGACCCTCGCCCGCGGGCTGGCGGAGGAGGTCGTCGGGGCCGCCGCGCGCCTCGGCCACCGGCTGCCGGCGGACCTCGTGAACCTCCACGTCAAACGCACGCGGGAAATGGGCGCCTACCGGCCGAGTTCGCTGCTGGATTACCTCGCCGGCCGGCCGTTGGAGTTGGAACCGATCTGGGGCGAAACGCGGCGGCGCGCCTTCAACGCCGGGGCGCCGTGCGGGCGGCTGGAGACCGTTTACCAGTTGCTGCGCGCGCTGCCGCCGGCCGTCAGCGCGCCGGGGTTTCCGTGAACTCCAGCACGCAGCGGAACCCGGTGCGCGCGTTGGCCATGCCCGGCGCATACCGCAGCCGCGCGCGGGGCGTGAAACCCGCCGATGGCCCCGTGTCCCAGGCGCCGCCGCGCAGGACCTTGTATCGCTCGTCGGGCGGGTCGTCCGGCGAGGGCGTCGCGCCGGGCACGCCCCCCGCCAGCGCGCCCGCGGGCACGTCCGGGTTGGCGTCCCGGCGGCGGATGCCTTCGTTATACCAGTCCCGGCACCATTGCCAGACGTTGCCCAGCATCCCGCGCAAGCCGAGCCGGTTGGGCGGGCCGGCGTCCGCGACGGGCACGGTGCCCCCGGGCGGGGTGGTCAGGGACGTGACGGCCGTGCGCGGGTCCGCGTCCGCCAGCATCTCGTCCCACTGCGCGTCCGTCGGCAGGTCGTAGCGCCAGCCGGGCGGCAGCCGGCCGGCGTCGCGCTCGCGGGCGGTGAGCTGCTCGCAGAACGCCGCGGCGTCCTCCCAGGAAACGCTCTCCACCGGCCGGTCGTCGTCGCCGGCGAAGTGGCTGGGATTCTCGCCCGTGACCTCCGCGTATTGCCCCTGCGTGACCGGGTCGCGCCCCGCGAACCAGCCGGCCGGCAGGCGGACCATCTCGAAGGGAAACTGCGTCGGTTCCGGGGGCGAGGCCAACGACCCTCGGCCGATGACCATTGACCAAACCAGAAGCCGCCAGACGAACGCCTTCACTCCGTTTGAACGGTGGTCACTGGTCATTTCACACGAACTCGCACGGGACCTTCAACGCCCCCGCCAACTGCTCCAGGTAGTCTTCCCGCGGGATGTCAATGGCGCCAAACGTCTTCAGGTGCGGCGTGGTCCACTGCACGTCCAGCAGCCGGTAGCCCCGCACCCGCAGCCGGGCGACGAGGTGGGCCAGGGCGACTTTGCTGGCGTCCGTTTCCGCGTGAAACATGCTTTCCCCGAAGAAGGCGCCGCGGATCGCCACGCCGTAGAGGCCGCCGACGAGCTGGCCCCCGCGCCAGGATTCCACGCTGTGCGCGAAGCCGCGCTCGAACAGCGTGCGGTAACTGGCGATAATCTCCTCGGAGATCCACGTTTCCATCCGCTCCGCGCACGCCCGCATGACCGCCTCAAACGCCGTGTCGATGCGTAGCTCGAAGAGGTTCTTGTTCAACGTCCTCCTCAGCCCGTGCGGGACGTGGAAGCCGCCCGCCTCCAGCGGCAGCACGCCCCGGGGGTCCGGCGAGAACCAGCCGATCTCCCCGTCCTCCAGCGCCATCGGGAACACCCCGGAGCGGTAGCCGTGAAGCAAGAGGGTGGGCGGAATCATGCGATTTTGGATTCTCGATGCTGGACTTTGGATTGAACCTACCGCACGTCGGGCGAAACCGTTCCCCGCAATCGGGAATCGGCAATCCAAAATCCAAGATCTCAAACCCGGAATGCTCCTCCGCTCCCGCTACCGCGGCGCCCTGCTCGGGCTCGCCGCCGGGGATGCCCTCGGCGCCGCCGTCGAGTTCATGCCGCCGGGCAGCTTCGAGCCGTTGACCGACCTGCGCGCCGGCGGCCCGCACCGGCTCGCGCGCGGACAGTGGACGGACGATACCTCAATGGCGATGTGCCTGGCGGAAAGCCTCGCGGAGCGCGGCGGCTTCGACGCCGGGGACGGGATGCGCCGCTACGTCCGCTGGTGGCGGGACGGCTACTGGAGCAGCACCGGCCGCTGCTTCGACATCGGCAACGCCACCGCGGCGGCGCTCGGGCGGTTCGAGCGCACGGGCGACCCGCTCGCCGGTTCGCCGGACCCGTGGACGGCTGGCAACGGGTCGCTCATGCGCCTGGCGCCGGTGCCGTTGTTCTTTCACGGTCAGGGCGCGGCGGCGGTGGCGCGGTTCTCGGCCGAGAGCTCCCGCCCGACCCACGCCGCGCCGGAGGCCGTGGACGCCTGCCGGGGCTTCGGCGCGCTCATCCACCGCGTCCTGAACGGGGAAACGAAGGCGCACCTGCTCGCGCCGTCGCCGGTCTTCGACCCGCCGCTGTCGCCGAAGGTCGCCGCCGTCCTCGCCGGCTCGTTCTGGAGAAAGCACCCGCCGGCCATCCAGGGCACGGGCTACGTCGTGGACTGCCTGGAAGCGGCGCTGTGGGCGTTCGCGTGGACGGACACCTTTGAAGCGGGCGCCCTGCGCGCCGCCAACCTCGGCGAGGACGCGGACACGACGGCCGCCGTTTACGGCCAGATCGCCGGGGCGTTCTACGGCGAGGAGGCCATCCCGGCGGGCTGGTGCGCGGCCCTCACGCGGGTGGACGACATCCGCGCGCTGGCTGACCGGCTGCACGCGGTAAACCCCGCCTGATTTTTGTCCGCAGATTACGCAGATTACACAGATTATTTTCGGGGTGGAAAAAGCACAGGGCATCGTTTCCGAAATTCCGAACCCCCTCCGAAAATCTGCGTAATCTGCGTAATCTGCGGATAACCTCTTCATGCCCCCCGACCCCCGCGCCGATTTCCTGCTCGCTGACATCGGCAACACCTTCACGAAGCTCCAGCTCGCCGACGCCCGCGGCCGGCTGCTCTTCCCGCGCCGGCAGATTCTCACCGCGCGGCTCTCCCCGGCCACGCTCATCGCCGCGCTCGACCGCTGGCGCTACCGGCGCGTGGCCCTGAGCTCCGTCGTGCCCCCGGCC
>CAXTFX010000099.1:0-4568 GCA_964243185.1 uncultured Chthoniobacterales bacterium | reverse complement strand
GCTCGACCGCTGGCGCTACCGGCGCGTGGCCCTGAGCTCCGTCGTGCCCCCGGCCACCGACATCCTCCTGGAAACGCTCGCCGAACCCGCCGGCCTGCTGCGCCCCGGCCTGCGGCGGTTGCCGGAGCAGTTCGCCGGCGTGGACCTGAGCCTTTACCCGAAGCGTAAATCCCTCGGCCCGGACCGGCTGGCCAACCTCGCCGGCGCCCTCCGCCGCCACGGGCCGGGGCCGATGCTCGTCGTCAGCCTCGGCACGGCGGCAACCTTCGACGCCCTCGACGCCCACGGCCGGTTCCTCGGCGGGGCCATCGCGCCGGGGCCGGACGCGCTCGCCAACGCCCTGCACCACCGCACCGCCCTCCTGCCGCTGCTGTCTTATCCCGTCCACGCCTACGGCCAGAACCCGCCGCGGGCGATGGGGTTGTCCACCCAGGCCGCCCTTCGCTCCGCCGCCTTTCACGGCTGGCGGGGGATGGTGAAGGAGATGCTCGCGGCCCTGTGCGCGGAGCACCCGGAGCACCTCGGGCACGATTGCCCGCACGGCCTCAAGGTCGTCGCCACCGGCGGCGTCGCCCCCCGGCTGGCGCGCGACGTGCCGGAGCTGAAGACCGTGGACCCCGACCTGACGATGGCCGGCCTGCTCGCCGTCGCCCGCGCTGGGGGGCTGTGCGCGCACCGCCGCCCGGCCGCGACCCGGTTGGCGGCCGTTTCTCCCGAGCCGGAAAACGGCGCGGGGCCCGACCGCGCCAGTTTCCCTGACCACACCCTGCCGCTGGCGGGATTGGCCGATTGACCGACCGACCGCTCGTTATGAAAACCCCCGCCCGCCTGCTCCTCTTCCTCGCCGTCGCTGCCGCCGTCTCCCCGCTCCGCGCGCAGACCCCGCCGCCGGACCCGAACGCGACCTTCTCCCGGCTCGCGGAGGAGTTCATGGCCGGCTACCTCGCCGCGCGGCCGATGCTGGCCGTCGGGCTCGGGCTGCACCGCTACGACGGGCAGCTCGGGGACTTTTCCCGCGGCGCCTTTGAGGCCGAGCGACGCCGGTTGCGCGAGGCGGAGTCCCGCCTGGCCGCCCTGCCCACGGACCGGCTCAACCCGTCCAACGCGCTGGACCACAAGCTCCTGACCCTGGCCGTCAAGCGTGAACTGTTTTCCCTGGAGGAGGCCGGGGACGTGGACCGCAACCCGATGACCTACGCGGGTGCCGTGGACGTGAACGTTTACCTCAAGCGCGACTTCGCCCCGCTGCCCGAGCGGCTGCGGAGCATCGTCAACGTCGAGCGGCAGACGGGCGCGTTGTTTACGGCCGCCCGCGAAAACCTCGTGGACCCGCTTCCCCGGCCGAAGGTCGCGCTGGCCATCGTCATCGCCCGCGGCGCGGCGGATTTTCTGGCCAACGACCTCGTCGCCGCCATCAAAGACGTGAAGGACGAGGCGCTGATGGATCAGTTCCGCGATGCCAACACGGCGGCGATCTACGAGCTGTCCAGCTTCGCCACTTACCTGGAGGAGGAGCGGCTGCCCAAGAGCACGCCGGAGTTCGCGCTCGGAACGGAAAAATATCAGAAGTTTCTCGCCTATAACGAAGCCATCACGCTCCCGCCTGAGAAGATTTTGGAGATTGGCCTGGCCGCCCTCAAGCGCGAGCAGGAAACGTTTGCCGCCGCGGCCAAGGTCATTGACCCGAACAAGCCCGCCGTTGAAGTCTTCAAAGACATCCAGCGCGATCATCCCACGGCGGAGAACCTGATTCCCGACACCCGCAAGAACCTCGAATCCATCCGCCAATACTTGTTGGATAAACAAATCATCACGGTCCCCAGCGAGGTGCGCGCGACCGTGGCGGAAACGCCTTCGTATCAGCGGGCGACTTCGTTCGCTTCGATGGACACACCGGGGCCCTTCGAGAAAAAGGGGGCGGCCGAAGCCTACTATTACGTCACGCCGGTCGAGACGAACTGGAGCGCGAAGGAGAAGGAGGAATGGTTGACCGCGTTCAACCAATACACGGGTGACGTCGTCAGCATCCACGAGGCTTATCCGGGGCATTACGTCCAGTTTCTGCACCTCAACGCCTCGGGCGTGAGCCCCGTGCAAAAGATGTTCGGCAGCTATGCCTTCATCGAGGGCTGGGCGCACTATTGCGAGCAAATGTTGTTGGACAGCGGTTTCGGCAACGACGGCAAGGACGCGATCACCGCGGCCAAGTATCGGATGGGCCAATCCGACGAGGCGTTGCTGCGGATCTGCCGCCTGTGCGTTTCGATCAAGATGCACACGCAGGGCATGAGCGTGGAGGACGCCGCCAAGTTCTTCCAGGATAACTGTTACTACGAGGCCAAGCCCGCCATGCAGGAAGCCATGCGCGGAACATTCGACCCGGGCTACCTGTTCTACACGCTGGGCAAGCTCCAGTTGTTGAAACTGCGCGAGGACTACCAGGCGCAGGAAGGCAGTGAATATTCGTTAAAGAAATTCAACGACGCCGTGACCGACCACGGGATGCCGCCGGTGCGGTTTCTGCGGGAGATTTTGCTGAAGGATAAGGCGAAGGCAGGCGAGATCCTCTGAAAGGTTGAAGGTTAAAGGTTGAAGGTTGAAGGCAGACGGGAGAGGAAGGACGCCGCTATCGGTGCCCTGCCTTCAACCTTCATCCCTTCCCCATGTCCCTTTCCCTTGGCATTGATTTCGGCGGCACCAGCGTCAAGCTCGGGCTGGTTCGTGACGGCAAGCTTGTCTTCCGTGCCCCGAGCATCCCGACGGCCGACTACCGGCGGGCGGATGCGCTGCTCGGGGCCATCCTCGGGGCCATCCAGGAACTGCGCGGGCGGCACCCCAACATTGCCGCCGTGGGCGCGGGCGTGCCGGGGTTTGTGGACGTCGAGCGCGGGCTGGTGCACGAGCTGACCAACGTGCCCGGCTGGCAGGAAGTCGCCCTGCGCGAGCTGCTGGCGCGCGAAACGGGGCTGCCGGCCTTCGTGGAGAACGACGCCAACGCGATGGCCTACGCGGAGTGGCGGCACGGCGCGGGGCGCGGGCGGCGGCACGTCGTTTGCGTCACCCTGGGAACGGGCGTGGGCGGCGGGATGATCCTTGACGGCAAACTTTACCGCGGCGCGGCGTTCGGGGCGGGCGAGATCGGGCAGATGTCCGTGGACCCGCGCGACCACCACGTTCCCGGCCACTACGGCAACTACGGCGCGCTGGAAAAGCAGGTCGGCAACCGCGAACTGGCCGCCCGCGCCGCCGCGCTTTACGCCCAGGCCGGCCGGCTGCGGACGCTGGACGAATGCTCCCCGGCCCTCCTGGCGACCGCGGCGAACGGGGGCGACCCCATCGCCGTCGAGCTCTGGCGACAGACGGGCGAGCTCATCGGCTACTGTTTGGCGGACATCGTCTGGCTGTTGAACCCGGACGCCATCATCCTCGGCGGTGGCGTGGCGGGGGCGGGGGAGCTGTTGTTCAAACCCATCCGTGACACCATCCGTTCGCGCACGGCGGCCGTTTTCCACGAGCGGCTGGCCCTGTTGCCCGCCGAGCTGGGCACCGACGCCGGGCTGATCGGCGCGGCGGCCCTGGCGGCGGACACGGTCCCGCCGTCGGCGGCCTGAGGCCGGGGTTAAGCCTCAGCCAACCGAACCCTCCCGCCGGGGCGCGGCGGCGGCCCGGCCCCCGAGCAACAGCCGCAGGCTGTTGAGCACCACCAACACCGTGCTGCCCTCGTGCGCGGCGACGCCCACGGCCAACGGGACGGCGGTGAACAGGGTCGAGAGCACCATCAGGCAGACCACGCCGAGGGAAATGGCGAGGTTCTGCGCGATGACGGCCCGCGTGCGGCAGGACAAGCGGTGCGCCAGGAAGAAGTTCTCCAGCCGGTCGTTCATCAGCACGACGGCGGCCTGCTCCAGCGCGGCGTCGGAGCCACGGGCGCCCATCGCCACGCCCACGTCGGCGGCGGCCAGGCAGGGGGCGTCGTTCACGCCGTCGCCCACCATCGCCACGCGGTGGGCGCCGTTGGCCTTCAACTCCTGGACGGCGGCGAGCTTGCCCTCGGGCAACAGGTCGGCGCGGACCTCGTCCAGGCCGAGCTCGCGGGCCAGCGGCTCGGCCACGGCGCGGCGGTCACCGGTGAGCATGACCAGGCGGATGCCACGGGCGCGGAGTTGCTTGAGCAAACCGACCGACTCGGGGCGCAACTCGTCGCGGAAGCGGAAAACGCCCGCGGCGTCCGGGCCGGCGAGCCACACCTCGGCGGCGGCCCCGGTGATCTGCGACTGCAAACCTGCGCTTTCAGCTTCGTTCCCGAGCGCGAAGTCGCGGCGGCCGAGGCGGTAGGTTTTGCCGTCGAACTCGCCGCGCAGGCCGCGGCCGGGTTCGGAGGAGAAGTTCCCGGGTTCGCGCGGGGGCAGCTTGTCCGTTTGCCCAACCCGCTTGAGGGCGCGGGAAAGGGGGTGGTCGGAGAAGCGGGCGAGGTTAAAGGCGACCGCCCGCAGACGGGGCTCGTCACCGCGGAGGGTTTCCACGGCGGCCAGCCGCAGCTCGCCGGCCGTGAGCGTGCCGGTTTTGTC
>CAXTFX010000098.1:0-11861 GCA_964243185.1 uncultured Chthoniobacterales bacterium | reverse complement strand
GCGCGGATGGTCAACGGCATTGACACCCTGGCGGTCACGAACCTTGACGGGCTCGACACGCTGCCGATGATCAAAGTCTGCGTGGCGTATGCCCTGGACGGCCAACGGCTGGAGGTGCCGCCCACCGACGCCCGGGACCTCGCCCGGTGCGAACCCGTTTACGAGGAGATGGATGGCTGGCGGCGCTCCACGGCCGAGGCGAAGGAGTGGGAGGAACTGCCGAAGAACGCCCGGCGTTACCTCAAGCGCATCTGCAAATTGACGGGGGCGAAGCTGTTCATCGCCAGCGTCGGGCCGGGGCGGGCGCAGACGATCTTCGTGTAGGGCCCCGCGGGGGCCGCCCGGCCGCCGATGCCGGTTGACGCCGCCCCCCGTTCGGCGACGGTTCTCGCCCGTCCCGCCGGCCTGCCGGGGGTGACTGCCGCCGCCGCATGAAATCCTCCCCGCCGCCGGCCGTCGTCGTCATCCCCCGTCACATCGCCATCATCCTCGACGGCAACGGGCGTTGGGCCAAACAGCGCGGGCTGGCCCGCATCTTCGGGCACGAGGAGGGGGCCCGGGCCGTGCGGCAGTGCGTGGAGGGCTGCGGCGAGACGGGCGTGGAGTTCCTGACCCTCTACGCCTTCTCCCAGGAGAACTGGCAACGGCCGAGGCTGGAAGTCGCCGGGCTGATGACGCTCCTGCGCCGTTTCCTGAAGGACACCACGCCGGAGCTGCACGAGAAGAACGTCCGGCTACAGGCCATCGGCCACCTCGACGACCTGCCGCCGGCCTGCCGGGAGCAGCTCCGGCGTTCCATTGATTCCACGGCGGGCAACACGGGGCTGACGTTGATCCTGGCGTTGAGCTACAGCGCGCGGCAGGAGCTGGTGGACGGCATCCGCTCCGTCCTGCGCGAGGTGCGCGCTGGGCACCTGGACGAAGCGAAGATTGACGCGGAACTGTTCTCCAAGCACCTCTACACCCGCCCCTACCCGGACCCCGATCTGCTCATCCGCACCTCCGGCGAGCAACGGTTGTCCAACTTCCTGCTCTGGCAGCTCTCCTACACGGAAATCTATTTCACCAAGGTCCTCTGGCCGGACTTCACCAAGGAAGACTTGCTCGAGGCCATCCGCGAATACGGCGGCCGGCAGCGGCGGTATGGGGGGGTGTGACCGCGCTCCGCGCGGAATGACGAAGTCCGAAGGACGAACGCAGAGCGAGGGACGCTGTTGGCTCTTTTGGTCGGGCCGGGCTTCGGATTTCTTTCGTCATTTCCCCCGTGGCTTAATTTGACCATCCCCCCTCGGAACAGCTACAGGGAACGTCCATGCAGACCATCGTCATCGCGGACCCCGAGGGGGACTTCCTGGAGTGGGCCGCCCACCAGCTCGCCACGCCGACGACCCGCGCGCTGACCGCCGCGCGCGCCGACGATGCCTACCAGCTTTTTTTCGGCGAGAACGCCGACCTGCTCATCGCCGAAACCCACCTGCAACCCTTCAGCGGCCTCGAACTCCTGGCCAAGGTCCGCCAGCGTGACCCGAACGCCCTGGTCCTGCTCACCAGCGCCTTCGGCACCAACCAGGCCCTGATCGAGGCCATGAAGCTGGGGGCCACGGACTTCATCCGCAAGGAACAGTTGCCGTTTAACCTGAAGATCGTCGTCGAGGACGCCCTCAAGTCGCAGGCCGAGATGCGCCGGGCCACCGCGCCCAAGCCGCAACTCACCGTCGAACAGCACCAGGACTCGCTCGTCGGCCAGAGCGAGGCCATGCAGCAGGTCTTCAAGATGGTCGGCCGCGTGGCCCACTCGGAGGTGCCCGTGATGATCACCGGCGAGAGCGGCACGGGCAAGGAACTCGCCGCTCGCGCCATCCACCATTATTCCCGGCGCGCGGACAAGTTCTTCGTCGCCATCAACTGCGCCGCCATCCCGGAAACGCTCCTGGAGAGCGAGCTGTTCGGCCACGAGAAGGGCGCCTTCACCGGGGCGGTCGTCCAGCGCGTCGGCCGCTTCGAGCAGTCGGACGGCGGCACGCTGTTCCTGGACGAGATCGGCGAGATGCCGATGGCCGTGCAGAGCAAAATCCTGCGCGTCATCCAGGAGGGCGAGTTCTCCCGCGTGGGCGGCAACGAGACGCTGAAGTCCGACGTGCGGATCATCGCCGCGACCAACAAGAACCTGGAACAGGAGATCGCCCGCAAGCAGTTCCGCGAGGACCTGTTCTACCGGCTCAACGTCGTGCGCGTCCACCTGCCGCCCCTCCGCCAGCGCGTCGAGGACATCCCGGTGCTGTGCGAATACTTCCTGGCGCGCATCTCCGCCCAGAAACACCTGCCCCGCCTGCGGATCTCCGCGGAGGCCGTCCGCTTGATGGAAAATTACCCCTGGCCGGGCAACGTGCGCGAGTTGGAGAACACCCTCCAGCGGGCCACCGTCCTGGCGACCACGGACGTGCTCCTGCCCAAGGACATCCCGCTGGGGTTGGGCACCGTGACGGCGGGCGCGGCGGACGTGGCGGGGATCGGCACGGTCGCGTCTCCAAACGGCGCCCTGCCCCCCTCGGACCCGGCCCGCGGCGGTGAAACGACGGGCGGTTCCCCGGCCGCCGCCGGGGCCGGCAGCGTGGAGGCCGCGGTGGAGACCCTGTTCCAGGCGGCCTCGCAGGACGGGGAACTCCAACTCCTGCCGTGGCTGGAGCGGGAGTTCACCATCGCGGCCATGCGCATCACCCGCGGCAACCAGCTCAAGGCGGCCAAACTCCTCGGCGTCACCCGCGCGACGTTGCGCAAGCGGATCGAGCGCTTCGGCATCACCCGACAACTATCCATCCAGTAGGCGGCATGGGTTTTGTCCGCAGATTACGCAGACTTACGCAGATTATTTTAGGGTGACGGAGAAAGGCCGGGGGCGCCGTTGACCGGAACTCCGGGCCCCTGCCTTCAACCTGCGGATATCTGCATAGTCTGCGGACAAAACCCGCCCCGTTTATCGCTTGTTGCGTCCATGACCCGCCACTGGCTGCGCGAGGGCACCGGCCCGTTCCACCCGGCCGACACGCTGCCGCTCTCGGACCGCGGGTTCCGCTACGGCATGGCCGTGTTCGAGACGCTGCGGGTCCGGGCGGGCCGGGTCGAATATCTGGCGGAACACCTCTGGCGGCTCGCGCGGGCCTGCCGGGCGTCGGGGTTCCCGGTTTCCGGCGGCGGGGCGTTCCGCGAGGCCGCCGGCCGGCTGCGGGAGTTCGCCGGGGCGGAGGACACCAACTGGACCGGCGTGGCTCGACTGCACGTCACCGCGGGTGACGGCGGCCCGGCGGACCCGCCGCGCGACTGCCGCTGGCTCCTCAGCCTCGAACGCCGGGACCCGCCCCCGGCCGCCCTCTACCGCGACGGCCTGCGCCTGCGGGTCCACCCCGCGCCGCACCACCCCCCCTTCGGCGGACGGAAAACGCACAACTACTGGGCGAACGTGGACGCGCTCGGCGCCGCCCGCCGCGCCGGGGCGGACGAGGCGCTGCTGGCTGACGCCGACGGTCGCTTGATCTCGGCGTGCCTGGGGAACGTATTTTTACTGCGAAACGGAGAACTCCTCACCCCACCGACATCTCTCGGAGCGCGCCGGGGCGTCCAACGCGCGCGCGTGCTCCGGCTAACGGGCGCGGTCGTCCGCGAACTCGCCCCGGGGGAATGGCAATCGCCGGACGCCGCGTTCCTGGTGACGAACAGTTGGCTGGGAGCCGTCCCGGGGTTCGTCGAGGGGAACAAATCTGATGCCTCGGTCCGACGGGCCCTGTTGGCGTTCGTCCAGGTGGTCAACGGTGGGCGTATCGGTTGACCCATCGCCGAGCGGAAGCCTGCCGCCCCCCGACAAACCGATTCCGTCCCCCGCCCGCTTGATCCCACGCATGGATGCCCTCGCCGAGTTCCTTTCCCGCGCCGCCGCCCCGCTCGCCGCCATCCTCGACGCCGCGCCCGGCGCCACCCGGCGCCGGCCCGTCGTCTTCGAGCACGTGGTCGAGGCCGCCCAGCCGTTCGTCGCCGCCCTGGTGGGCAAACGTGCCGCGGAGGCCGGCCGGCGCGCGTGGCTGGTCTGCGACACCCCGCGCGCCCAGGAACTCCTTCACGGGGAACTCCGCAACTGGCTGCCCGAGGCGCGGTTGTTGCCCGACTCGGAGGCGGCGGCCATTGAGGGCGCCATCGCCGACCCGGAGATCGCGGCCGAGCGGTTGACCGTGTTGGAGCGCCTCCGCGGCGAGGAGGGGCCGGCCGTGGTCGTCGTCCACGCCCGCACCTTCGACCAGGCCGTGCCCGACCAGAGGAGTCTGGCGTCGGTCACCCGCACCCTGCGCGTCGGCGAACGGGTGGACCGCGAGGAGTTTACCGGCGCGCTGCTCGGGCACGGCTACCACCAGAACCCGACCGTCGCCGAGCGCGGGCAGGTCGCGGTCCGCGGCGGCATCCTGGACTTCTTCTCCTGGCAACACGCCCTGCCGGTGCGCGTGGAGTTCTTCGACGACGAGATCGAGAGCATCCGCGAGTTCGACCCGCACCAGCAGACCTCCGTGCGCACGCTGGACCACTGCTCGGTCATCGTCGGCGAGCCGCCGGGCCAGAACCGGACCCTGCGCGAATACGTCCGTCGCGGCGATCTCCTCGTTTCCGTGGAGTGCGTGTTCGAGGACGCCGGCGTCCGCATCACCTCCGCCTTCGACGAGGACCACGCCTACGACGAGGCGTTGGTCTTTCACCCGCTCGAACTCGGCGGGGGCGCCGGCGGGGGGCAGGCCGCGCGGAACGTTTCCCTCCAGGAACTCCGCGCCGCCAACGTCGCCCTCCGGCTGCGGGAGTGGGACCGCGCCGGCTTCCAGCTTGCCGTCGTCTGCCGCCAGGACCGGGAGCGGCCCGCCGTCGAGCGGCTGGTCGAGGAATACCCGCACCTCCGAGAAAACCTCGTCCTCCGCGCGGGCGACGTGTTGGAGGGTTTCCTGTTCCCCGCCGGCAAGCTCGTGGTCGCCTCCGGGTGGGAGCTGCTGGGTTATTCCTCCCACTTCGGGGCCAATTTCCGGCCCCGGGTTTCCCGCCGCGACGCCCTGGCCGCCAGCCGGGCGCAGATTGACTTCAACGAACTCAAGGAGGGCGAACTGGTCGTCCACCTGGAGCACGGCCTGGGCAAGTTCCTCGGCCTGGAAGCCGACCCGAACGCCCCCGCCGGCGGCCAGGAGGAGGGCAAGGAGGTCATGGTGCTGGAGTTCGCCGAACGGGCGCGGCTCTACGTCCCGCTGGAACAATCCTACCTCGTTTCTCGCTACGTCGGCCTCGGCAAACGGCACGCGCCCCTGAGCCAGCTCGGGGACGGCCGTTGGGAAAAAGCCAAGCAGGCCGCGGAGAAATCGGTCTTCGACTACGCCGCGCGGATGATCAAGCTCCAGGCTACCCGCGAGGCGCGGCACGGCTACGCCTTCTCGCCGGACACCCCGTGGCAGCGGGAGTTCGAGAACGCATTTCCCTACAAGGAAACCGCCGACCAGGTCACCTCCATCGAGGCGACCAAGGCCGACATGGAAGGGAGCCGCCCGATGGACCGGCTGATCTGCGGCGACGTGGGCTTCGGGAAAACGGAGGTGGCCATCCGCGCCGCCTTCAAGGCCGTCATGGGTGGCAAGCAGGTCGCCATGATGGTGCCCACGACGGTGCTGGCGCAGCAGCACTTCGACAACTTCGCCGCCCGCATGGCCGATTTCCCCGTGCGCGTCGAGCTCCTCTCCCGCTTCCGCACCGCCGCGCAGCAGCGGGTGGCCGTCGAAGGGCTGCTCGACGGCAGCGTGGACCTGGTCATCGGGACGCACCGGATCATCTCCAAGGACGTGACGTTCAAGGACCTCGGCCTGCTGATCGTGGACGAGGAACAGCGCTTCGGCGTCAAGGCCAAGGAGCGCGTCAAGGAGCGGTTCCCGACGGTGGACGTGCTCACCCTTTCCGCCACGCCCATCCCCCGGACGCTCTACCTCGCCCTGACCGGCGCGCGCGACCTGTCCACCCTGGAAACGGCCCCGGCCAACCGGCACAGCATCGAAACGGTGATCTGCGGCTTTGACGAGCGCGTCATCCGCGACGCCATCCGCCGCGAGCTGGACCGCCAAGGCCAGGTTTTCCTCCTGCACAACCGCATCGAGACCATCGAAAAGATGCGCGCCCGCGTCACCGCCCTCGTCCCGGGCGCAAAGGTGGACATCGGCCACGGGCAGATGTCCGAGGGCCAACTGGAGGACGTCATGCACCGGTTCGTGGCCGGGAAAACGGACGTGCTCGTGGCCACGTCCATCATCGAGAGCGGGTTGGACATCCCGAACGCCAACACCATCATCATTGACCGGGCGGACCGCTTCGGGCTGGCCGACCTCTACCAGCTCCGCGGGCGGGTCGGCCGCGGCGAGCACAAGGCCTACGCCTACCTGATGCTGCCGCGCGACTTCATCCAGGCCGGTGAGGCCAAGAAGCGCATCAACGCCATCCGGCAGTATTCGAGCCTCGGCGCTGGCTTCAAGATCGCCCTGCGCGACCTGGAGATCCGCGGCGCGGGCAACATCCTCGGCACGGCCCAGAGCGGGCACATCTCGGCCGTCGGCTTTGACCTGTATTGCCAGTTGCTCAAGCAGGCCGTCGCCCAGCTCAAGGGCGAGAAGGTGCAGCCGCGCATCGAGGTCAACCTCCGGCTGGATTTCGTCGCCACCACGGAGGCGGAGTTCCTCCAGCGCACCCACCCCGACGCGGAGGTCGTCGCGGGCGTCGGCGCGTTCGTCACCCCGAAGAAAAAAGCCCCGGGCGAGGAGGTGAACCCGTTCCCCCCCGCCGCCGTGCTCCCGGCCTTCCTGCCGGCTGAATACCTGGAAGAGCCCCGCCTGCGTATCCAAGCCTACCGCCAGCTCGCGGCCGTGACGGACGTGAGCGGGCTCCGCGACCTGCGCGCCGCGTGGCGGGACCGCTTCGGCCCGCTGCCGCCGCCCGTGGAGAACCTCGCCAGCCTGTCGGAGCTGCGTCTGGCAGCCGCCGCGCGCGGGGTCACGCAGGTGGAAACCAAGGGCGCCAAGCTGATGCTCACCCAGCGCGGCGACCTCGTGATGGTCGAGGGAAAGTTTCCGCGCTTGACTTCCCCGGAGCCGGAAAATAGGCTCGCCGAAATCTTCGCGCTCCTCCCGCGCTTCACCCGCTGAGGTCCCCGCGCAATTTGCCCGTGCGCTGCTCTTTAACGCGCCGCCCCGACCCTTCCGTCCCCACATGGCCCTCCGCTCCCCTTCCCCCCCGCCGAAGCTCCTCGCCGCCGCCGCCGTCGCCGGGTTGACCCTTTTCGTCGCCACGCCCGCCCCGGCCGCCCTCGCCCAGGCCGCTCCCCCGGAGATTCAGGCTCAACCCGACGTGGTGGACGGCGTGGCGGCCGTGGTCAACGGCGACGTCATCACCTTTTCCCAGGTCCGCGAGGTCGTCGCCGCGCGCGAGCGGGCCCTGCGCGCCCAGTTCAACGGCGCCGAGTTGAGCGCCAAGATCAAGGAGGCCCGGCTCGGCGCGCTGAAAGACCTCATTGACCGGCAGCTCATCATCCAGGAGTTCAAGAAAAAGGAGTTCCAGATTCCCAACCGGTTCGTGGAGGACCGCCTCCAAACCATCATCCGCGAGGAGTTCGGCGGCGACCGGCAGGCGTTCGTCCGCACTCTCCAGGCCCAGGGTTACACGCTGAACAAATTCCGCGACATGGAGCGCGACAAGATCATCGTCCTGGCGATGCGCTCCAACAATGTGAAGGGCGATTTCATCGTGGCCCCCAACAAGATCGAGCAGGCCTACCTCAGCGCGAAACCGGAATACACCACGCCCGAGCAGGTCAAGCTGCGGCTCATCTCGGTCGCCAAGGGCACCGGCGCGGAGATGGCGGCCCAGCGCCAGCACGCGGAGGAGATTCGCTCCAAGCTGGTCAAGGGCGAAAAGTTCGACCAGCTCGCCCGGATGTATTCCGAGGACAGCAGCCGGGAGGCCGGCGGGGACTGGGGCTGGGTTGACAAGAAGACACTCAACGAAGGGTTGACTAAGGTAGCCTTCCGCCTCAAGATCAAGCAGGTCAGCGAGATCGTGGACCAGGACAACACCCTTTATATCCTCATGGTCGAGGAGCGGAAGGAGGCCTTCACGAAACCGATGACCGACGTGCGGCAGGAATTGGAGCGCAAACTGACCGCGGACGAGAAGCAAAAGCTTCAACAGCAGTGGGTTGAGGGCCTGCGGAAGAAGGCCTACATTAAAATGTTCTAGGGTGGTGCGCCCCGGCGGGGCCGGTCGGAGTCCGCCCGCCGTCCGCTCGTTTCGGCCGGGAGCCCGGCCGCGCAATCTTCCCCTGGTGGTAGTAGCTCGATCTGACCGGCGACGGAGGTAGGGCGGCCTATCCCTAGGCCGCCGCTGGATGGGGCGAGCCGACTCCGCCCAGGGGCGGCGGGTTAAGGATAACCCGCCCTACCCTCGCCGCCGCCGATCTTTCCGACTGAGCCAGTAACCCCTCGGTTCCCCGGTCGCTTCGGGCGGGGTGAAGCCGTAGGGTTGAGCCGATGGAAACTTTCTGGTGGGTCCTGAGCATGACCCTGATGCTGGCCGGGTTGGCCGGGGCCGTGTTCCCCGTGTTGCCGGACAGCCTGCTGATCCTCGCCGGCGCGTATCTGCACCACTTCGCCCTCCCGCGCGAGCACACCGTGGGCTGGTGGACGCTGGGCGCGCTCACCGCGCTCACCGTCGTGGCGCACGTGGTGGACTTCGTGGCAGGCGCGATGGGCGCGAAAAAGTTCGGCGCGAGCCGCTGGGGCGCGGTCGGCGGCTTCGTCGGCTCGCTGGTGGGCTTGTTCTACTTCCCGGTCGGGCTGTTTCTCGGCCCCGTGCTCGGCGTGCTGATCGCGGAGGTAGTGCTGGCGCAGAAGACCCTCGGCCCGGCGGCCCGGTCGAGTTGGGGAACGCTGCTGGGCACGGTGGCCGGGATGGCGGCGAAGGTGATGATTGATTTCCTGATGGTCGCCGGCTTCTTCGTCGGCTGGTATTGGCGGGTCTAGGGGGGGCGGACGACCGAACAAACTCCGGTCGGATTCGTCCGCAGATTACGCCGATTATTCTGAAGGGGTGGAGAAAAGGCGGGGGGCGCCGCTCCCGAAACTCCGAACCCTTTGCCTTCAATCCGCGTAATTCGGCGTAATCTGCGGACAAGATCGGCTCGGTCCCTCGGGTGTTGCGCCCGGTTTGACCACCAGCCACCCGCGTGGCAGCGTGCGGCGGCTCCGGGGCGACCGGCGGTCGCTGGTGGTCGGGCGCTCGTCTCAGGTCCGGCCCACCAGAGGAAAGTCCGAGCACCACATGGCAGCACGCCGCGGAGAACACGCGGGCGCCGCCGGCCCAAGCCGGAGGCGACGGAAAGTGTCACAGAAAATCAAACCGCCCGTCGGGAGCCCGGAACCCCAGGTTTCTGGCGGGTAAGGGTGCAAAGGCGGGGTAAGAGCCCACCGCCCGCCGGGCAACCGGCGGGGCCCGAAAAACCCCGTGCGGTGCAAGGCAGAACAGGAAGTTACCACCCCGGGCCGCCTGCCCGGCGCGAGGACCCCTCGCGCGACTTCCGGGTATTAGTCGCACCCCGCCGTCAAACGCGGGGAACCGGCGCGGGGTCGCGCCGGTTAGAGAAATGATCGTCCCGGTTGCGCGGCCCGCCTGTCCGGGGACCGTGCGGCCGACAGAACTCGGCTTACCGTCGCCCCGGAGCCACCCCAGATATTTTCCCAAGCGCCGCCGGGGGAAACCCCGGAGGGGAACAAACGCCGCACGCCGGCCGGCGCTACCGGTTCCCCACCCCGCTGCCGGAGGTCTGGTTCTGGGCGGAGCTGGTCCGAGCGCGTTGCGCGTTGATCACGAACGTGTTGTTGTCCCCGTAAAGCCGCCACGGCCCGGGGGGCACCTCGCTCGCCTCCACGAAGCGCCAGGCGCACACGTCGCGCGTCGCGTTCATCCCGAGGTAGTCCCGCACGGCCGGGGAAACGTCCAGACCGGCGCCGCCGTTGAGGTTGGGCCGGGGCGTCTCGTTGCCGAAAACGTATTGGTAGTGGTCCGTGCGGAACGGCCCGGCGTCCTCCCACTGGGCGTAGGCCACGCGGTTGCCGAACTTGATCGCCAGCCAGCGACCTTTACAAACGCTGTGGCCCTCCTGCTCGAAGGCCTGCCGGAACCAGGGGATGGCGGTGTAGGCCTCCGGCTTGGTGTGGCCGCGGGTCACGTCGTTATACGGCAGCGCGATGTAAAACGGGTTCTGGCGCGGCGTGAAGGCCGCGGGGATGAAGTTGCGCCGATACGCCGGGTCCGGGTTGTCGTAACCGCCATAGTTCGACGCCCACGCCGGGTCCCAGCAGCTCGCGTGGTTCGGGGTGGGATTATTCTTGGTGGGCTGCTCGCCGATCCAGAAGACCGTGGTCACGATGTTCTCCTTCCACGGGGAACGGGAAAAAAACCGGGGGACGCTGGCCGAAGTCGAGGGGACGAACACCTGCGGCTCCACCCGCATGAGCGCGTTTTCCCGCAGCTTCATGGCGTGGGAGGTGAAATCCTGGTTGCTCTGGTAAGGGGATTGCGCGCGCAGGGAACCGACCGCGGCAAGGCTGGCGAGCAACGGGATGAGGACGGGGCGAAGGCGTGAAAAGCGGGACGCGGGAGAGAGACCGGGGTTCGTTTTCACGGGGCGAGTTTTAAGGCGTGACCACCAGGTTGGCAAGGGTTTTTCGCTCCCGTAGGCAGGATGCACCAACGGGGGTTATCCGAGCCGAGTGGGAACTGTTGTAGAAACCGTGTGCGACCCGTCGCCCGCGGTATAAAGCAGGTTCGCTGCCAACCAAACCGCCGGTGTTGGCCCCCGACGACTGGCAGGGCCCCGGGTGATTTGCGGACAGCATTTCGACGGGATGTCGCCACGCCGGGTGCGCCCTGCGCCCGCCGCTGGAGCGGGGTGCGCCGACCCGAGGCCGCACCCAAACGATGACCCCGCCATGTCCTGCCTGACGGCCCCTGGTTGCGCCGGGAGGGGCCCGGGCCGTCGGACAGAATCTAATACCGGCGCAGCAAAGTGTCGCGCCGGCCGTGGCGGTCGTCGGTCTCGGGGTAGTCCAACGTGTAGTGTAGTCCCCGGCTCTCCTTGCGGCTGAGGGCGCTGTCCACGATCAACGCGGCCACGGTGACGAGGTTGCGGAGCTCGAGCAGGTCCGTCGTGACGCGGAAATTCCAGTAGAACTCCTGGATCTCCGCCTGGAGGTTGCGTAACCGGGCCGAGGCGCGCTGCAAGCGTTTGTCCGTGCGCACGATGCCCACGTAGTCCCACATGAGCCGGCGGATCTCGTCCCAGTTGTGGTAGATCACCACCAGCTCGTCCGGGTCCTGCGCGCTGCCGCTCTGCCAGGGCGGAAGCTCCGTCCGGGCGCCCTGGCTGGATTCCGCCGGCTCGTCCCGCCACGCGCGCTGGCAGGCCCGGTGGGCCATCACTAATCCTTCCAGCAAGCTGTTGCTCGCCAAGCGGTTGGCGCCGTGCAGACCGGTGCACGCCACCTCGCCGATCCCGTAGAGCCCGCGCAGGTTCGTCGCCCCGTCAAGGTCCGTGCGCACGCCGCCGCACTGGTAGTGCGCGGCGGGCACTACGGGGATCGGTTGTCTGGTGATGTCAATGCCGTATTGCAGGCAGGTCTTGTAAACGTTGGGGAACCGTTCCCGCACGAACTCCGCCGGCCGGTGGGTGATGTCGAGAAAAGCGCACTTGTCGGCCGTGCGCTTCATCTCCGCGTCAATGGCGCGGGCGACGATGTCCCGCGGCGCCAGGC
>CAXTFX010000097.1:0-11891 GCA_964243185.1 uncultured Chthoniobacterales bacterium | reverse complement strand
GGCACCCGCAACCCCGTGATGATGCTCGACGAGGTGGACAAGCTCGGCGCCGACACCCGCGGCGACCCCTCCAGCGCGCTGCTCGAAGTCCTCGACCCCCGGCAGAACCAGGCGTTCGTGGACCGTTACCTGGACGTGCCCTTTGATTTGTCGCAGGTCATCTTCATCGCCACGGCCAACTACATCGAAGCCGTCCCCGGCCCGTTGCGCGACCGCATGGAGATCATCAACCTCCCCGGCTACACGCCCACGGAAAAGCTCCGCATCGCCCAGAACTACCTCGTCCGCCGCCAACTGGAGGAAAATGGCCTCAAGCCGGAACAATGCCATTTCGAGGAGGATGCCCTGCGCGTCATCATCGAGGAATACACCCACGAGGCCGGCGTGCGCGACCTGGAGCGCAAGGTCGCCAACGTCGCCCGCGCCGTCGCCGCCGAGGTCGCCCGCGGCGTCACGGGCGAGGTGAACGTCACCCCCGACTTCGCCCGCGGCATCCTCGGCTCCGAGCGGATGGACCGGGAGGAACGCCTCACCGAGAACACCCCCGGCATCGTCACCGGCCTGGCCTACACCCCGACCGGCGGCGAGATCCTGTTCATCGAAGCCATCAAATACCCCGGCAAGGGCGGCACCCTGCTCACCGGCCAGATCGGCGACGTGATGAAGGAATCCATGCAGGCCGCCCTGTCCCTGGTCCGCGCCCGCGCCGAGGGCCTCGGCATTGATCCGAAGGTTTTCAACGAAACCGACCTCCACGTCCACGTCCCCAGCGGCGCCATCCCCAAGGACGGCCCCAGCGCGGGATGCGCGATGTTCACCGCCCTGGCCAGTCTCTACAGCAACCGCCCCGTCCGCGCCGACGTGGCGATGACGGGCGAGATTGACCTGCGCGGCAAGGTCATGCCCATCGGCGGCCTGAAGGAAAAGTCGTTAGCCGCCCTCCGCGCCGGCATTGAGCAGATCATCATCCCGGCGGGCAACGAAAAGGACCTCGCCGACATCCCGAACGAGGCCAAGGACAAGCTGCGCTTCACGATTGCCCGGACGGTGGACGACGTGCTGGCGTCGGCGCTGGTGTGATTCACTCCAATGGAAGTGACTTTGACTGGGCATTTGGCGATGCCCTCAGCGCGGTGATGATGCACAAGTGCATCGCTTCCATTAAGTAGCCGCTTTCCAGGGGAAAAGGTTCACCATCTTCTGCCAGAAAAGGGGCTCGTGGCCTGTCCGCCATCCAATCGTGATGATTCGCAGTTCGAAGCCGTCGCACACCGCGCGGGTGACACAAGTTTCCCTCTCAAAATCCTGTATGACGAGGAACCCGCCGCTACTACACTGTTGGTAGGTGTTAAAGGTGTCGCGCCGGAGGTTCTCATAGCGGCTTTCAACGGTCGCTTCGGGACCGAGGAGTTCGGTGTGGTAAGCGACTACCATGTCAGCAGCGTTCGATTCGCACCATATCCATCGCCCCGAGTCGCTCCTCACTCCGGCTTCGTCCACGTTGAAAACCCCGACCGGCGCCGGCGCCCCGTAAAGTGCGCCTGGTTGATAAATGACTATCCATCCTGGGGGAAGCGACCCGTCGGTCGGAATGACAGAGCGCACCTTCGTCCCAGGGTCTTGGTATGCGCCCCAGCGACGCTGGGAGAGATCATGCGCGCTCTGTAAATCTTTGTTGTTCGGGTCAAGACGGAGCGCAGCCTCCCATTCTTTGATGGCCAAGGGATACTTGCCAAGTTTGTCTAACACCCCAGCATTTAGCTCAATAAATTCGATCTTTTCCCGAACTTCCTGTGCGAGGGGCACGGCAGAAGTTGTGCCATTATCCTTGAGGATTTCTGAAGTTGCCGCCACTACTGGTATCGCGGCCACAACTGGTGCAGTTAGGGCTACTTTGGCTGTCGAGGACGCCGCAGAAGGAGCATTGAACCCCCCTGAATAAACCGGAAGCCGGATGACCAATGCCAACACAACAATTGCCAGTGAGGCTGCCGCTGCTATGACCTTCTCGGTAACCGTAAGGGACGCGCTACCAACGGGGTAAATCGGGCGTTCTTCCGCAGTGACGGAAGGGGCACAGAGCGCCTCCGTGTCGGCAATGTTCTCGATCACGGGGCCCCCTTCCGCGGGCAAAGTTGGCAACGCGACCGAACTCGGGACAGAACCCGTTAAAGATATTTCTGAGGCAGCAGGCCTGCCTGTCAATTCCCAGTCAAAAGTGTAAGCTTCGGCCGTCTCCGCAAGTCTAAAGGTGGTGCGGCCGTGGGCTTTGTCAGAAGGCGAAGCCTGCTCCTTGGTCGAGTCGGCGGCCGAGACGCCTCGGGATTGACGGTCCGCTTGCGGAGGCGAATGCAAAACCGTTTGGAGAGGTGGCGTGGGCTTGGCCGCCGTGGCGACGCCTTGTCGCAGCAACGCCCTTTTATCCAATCCCCAGCAGGCCAAGCCGGTGAGGAGACTCATGCCCACGAACCACGCGATCACGTAGCCGACGGCCAGCCCGATATACTCGGCGCCCCGGCCGGCAAGCCCCGCCAACACCGTCCAGATCACGCTTAGAATGGCCATTCGCTTGGTCATGGCCCACCAGAGTCGGCCGTGGGCTTCTCCAGGCGTGCAACCCGATGGCCAGACCAGCTTGCGGCTCACCCCCCATGCCCACCAGCGCAAGAGCATGAATGGAACCAGCGAAATTATGCTACAAACTAGGAATAAATGCATTAAGGCACCCGTATTTCTCTCGTAAGGACAATAACCCGACGTCAGGACAGTAACTCGGGTGCCTGGCTGAAAACTTTCTCGTTCCCGAACTTTGTTTAGGAATGCCATCCGTCACGAAACACGGTTTCGTCCTGGCTTCCTCGGTGTTATTTTTCGCTATGACCACCGCCGACCTGCCCACCGAAGAACGGCCGCTGACCTACGAGGAAGAGAGGGGGAAACCCATGCCAAGTAAGAATCATGCCATCATCGAGATGAACCTCGGCATGGAGTTCGCCAAATACAGCGAGCTTCGTGTGATGCCGGAGGTCACGTTGGAACTTTGCCCCGGCGATTGGAAGGTCCCGGACCTCTCGGTTTACCCGCGCGAGCCGATGGACTTGCGCCACGACCTGGCTCGCACCACCGAGCCACCCTTGCTCACGGTGGAGATTGTTTCCCCGAGTCAGGGGATGCAGGAGATCATGAAGAAGGTGGATTTCTACCTCGCCCACCGCGTCAAGAGCGTCTGGGTCGTCACCCCCCCCTTGCGCGAGGTCACCATTTTCCTGCCCGACGGCAGCCAGCAGAGCCACCACGGCGGCACCGTGCGCGACCCGGCTACCGGACTCACGGCAGACCTGGAAGCGGTCTTCGCGTGAGCGGTCCTCCCGCGTGCCCGCCGCCGAGCCGGGCGTCCTCCTGACGCTCTGGGGCTTCCGCGCCGATCAGAACGTCCCCGGAGACGCGCGGCGACCGTCTAATCGTTGTCGATGCTGCTGCCGCTGCTCAGCACCGAACCCAAAATCGAGCCGACGCCGACCGCCGCCGTTCGCTCCCCGCCGCCGGTTTTGAGGTAGGGCTGGAGCGCGTGCGCGAGGTTGGACAGCGGCAGCGATTGCAGCCACACCTTGCCCGGACCCGTCAGCGCCGCGAGGAAGATGCCGTCGCCGCCGAAGAGCATGTTTTTGATGCCCTTGATCCGGGTGATCTCGAAACGCACCGACGCCTCGAACATCCCGACGTGCCCCGGATGCACCCGCAGCGTCTCGCCGGCCGCCAGCGTGTAGGGCACCACCTCGCCGTCCAGCTCGATCCACGCCTGACAGTGGCCGGAGAGTTTTTGCAGCAGGAACCCGTCGCCGCCGAAGATGCCCGCGCCGAGGGACTGCTGGAAGCCGACGCCGAGCTCCACCCCGCGCGTGGCGCAGAGGAAGCCGTGGCGGTGAATCATGTAAACCTGTTCGGGATTGACCTCCAGTTCCAGGATGTGCCCCGGCACGCGCGTGGCGAACGCCAGGATGCCGGGCGCCCCCTGCGCGGAGTATTCCGTCATGAACAGCGACCCGCCGCCCGCCACCCGTTTCAACGCGCCGAACAACCCCCCGCCGCCCGCCCCGCCGCCGATGGCCGTGGAGGTCTGCATGGCGATGGATTGACCCATCCACGACAGCTCCCCGGAAACCGCGACCACGCTGTCCCCCGGCTTCATCTGCAACTCCAACACGGGCAGCGTGGACCCGATGATCCGGTGCTCGATGGGTCGGCCCGGAGCGTAATTTTGCGGCGCCCTCTCCGCGCCCGGCGGCAGGGCGGGCGGTTGCGGCCCCCCGGCGGCAAATTCCGGCATCGAGCCGAGCGGCGCCCAGCCGGCCGCGCCCTCGTGCCACGCCATGTCCGCCGGCGTGAAGCCGCCGGTCCCGAGTTGGGCCTTGACGGTGGCTTCGTCGTAAGGGCCGAATTGCTGGCCGTTGCGGCTGATGAAGATTTGCATGGGGAGGAGGGGACAGGTTGAAAACGGGCGACGGGGACGAGGGTAGGGAGAACGGGAGCATCCCGCAAGCCAGGCGGAGACAAACGGCGTCCCGTTCCGGTAGCGGCTCAATTTGACGGGTAGCGAGGGTAGGGCGGCCTGTCCCTAGGCGGCCGCCGGCCCGCGTCTCGCCAGCACCACGGCGGCGAGCTAAGGATAGCCCGCCCTACCTCCGCCGCCGATGCTTCCGAACTGAGCCACCAATCCCATTCCGCGCGGCTCGACGTTTCCCGCCCGCCCGGTGCATGGTGTCGGCGTGAGCGAACACACCATTAGCAGCCACGGAGGAGTCTATGACACGGTCGTCGTCGGCGCGGGGCACAACGGGCTGATCTGCGCCTGTTACCTCGCCAAGGCGGGGCGCAAGGTGCTCGTGCTGGAGCGGCGAAACGTCGTCGGCGGGGCCGTCTGCACGGAGGAGATCGTGCCCGGCTACAAATTCGACGTCGGCTCGTCCGCCCACATCATGTTCAAGAGCACCACCATCATGGAGGAGCTTGGGCTGGCGGCACACGGGCTGGAATACTTCGAGATGGACCCGTGGGCCTTCTACCCGGTGCCGGGGACGGATCAGAACATCACGTTCTACCGGGACGTGGAGCGGACCTGCGCCAGCATCGCCGCCGTTTCCCCGCGGGATGCGGATGCCTACCGGGCGTTCATCGCCCGCTACCGGGAGCTGAACGAGGGCATCTGGGAGGCGTTCCTCAAGCCGCCGACGCCCGGCGGGATCTTCGGGACCATCTTCAAGCGCAACCTGTTCAACGCCAAATCCCGCAAGCTTTGGAGCGGGATGGACACGACGCGCCAGCTCATGTCGCCCTACGGCCGGCTGATCGAGGAAACGTTCGAGAGCGAGGCCCTCCGCACCGCCCTGTTCTGGCTCGCCGCGCAGAGCGGCCCGCCGCCGGACGAGATTGCCACCGGGGACCTCGTCGGCTGGCAGGCGATGATCCACAAGAGCGGGGCGTGGCGCGCGAAGGGCGGCTCCGGCGCGTTGACGCAGGCGTTGGCGCGCTGCCTCGTCAGCCTCGGCGGCGAGGTGCGGACAAACGCGCCGGTGGAGCGGATCGCGTCAGGAAACGGCGCCAGGTTCGCGGTGCGCGCGGCGGGAGAAACGTTCGCGGCGAAAAACGTCGTCGCCGCCTGTCACGTCCAGACGACGTTCCTGGATTTGCTCGACCCGGCGCTGGTGCCGGCGGAACTGCGCCACCGGGTGAACCACCTGCGCGTCGGCAACGGCTTCGGGATGATCGTGCGTCACGCCGTCCGCGAGTTGCCGCGCTACCACGCCGGGCAGGCGGTGGACGCGCGCGGCGTGTCACCCTGCCATTCGTCTTTACAGTTATTGTGTCCGTCGCGGGCCTATTTACGCGACGCTTATTTAGACCACGCGCGCGGCCGACCACCGGAGAAACCCGCGGTATTAGCCATGACGTTTTCTGCCTTGGACCCGTCGTTGGCGCCGGCGGGAAAACACGTCCTGTTCGCGTGGGCGCAGTATCATCCCTACGAACTGAGCAACGGGGAAAACTGGGACGCCATCGCCGAACGCGAGGCGGACAAAATCTACGACGTGGTCTGTCAATACGCGCCGAACATGCGCGGCGCGTTGATTGATCGTTACGTCCAAACGCCCCTGGAGATCGAGCGCAAACTCGGCCTGCGCCGCGCGAACGTGATGCACCTGGAAATGAGTCTGGACCAGATGTTCATGTTCCGCCCGTTACCGGAGCTGTCCACCTACACGACGCCCATCCCCGGCCTGTTCCTGACCGGCGCCAGCACGCACCCCGGCGGCGGGGTCTTCGGCGCGAGCGGACGCAACGCGGCGCGGGTGGTGCTCAAGCAGCGTTGAGGGAGGGCCCGCGAAACACGCGAAAAGACGCGAAAGGAAAAGGCAAAAAGAAGAGGGAAAGAGGCCCTGGTTCCTTGACTCTGCCCCTTGGTTTTCCGGCCTTTCTTCCGCGTCTTTTCGCGTGTTTCGCGGGCCCTTCTCTCCCGCCGCGAACCGCTCGCGCAGTTCCTTGTCAATGCGCCGCGGCCGGCCGCTCCCTGGGTCGAGCACGCACCAGACGCTCCGCGCCTTGGCTAACAGCTTACGGTCCGCGGCACGCCGGATTTCCGTGTGGCGCTCGAAGGTCGCCGCCGTGGCGGCGCCAACCCAGGTCCGCGCGATGATCTCGTCGCCCGGCAGGGCCGGGAAGAGGTATTCCAACTCGTGCCGGCGCACGACCCAGAACGTGTTGGCCCGCATCGCGTCCGTGGCCAAGGCTTCCCAGTGCGCGATGGCCACGTCCTGCACCCAGCGCAGATAAACAACGTTGTTCACATGGTCTTGCACGTCAATGTCCGCGTCGGCAACGGCGAGACGGATCTCGTGGGAGAGAGGTGTGGACATGACCTCGGGAATCGTCTCGACAACGAAAGCGCGCGGCCGGGGTCGCTGGCCGCGCGTTGAAGTGGACCTCTGAAAAGGTGAGGAACTCCGGCTGTAGGGACGGTCCATGACCGTCGTCTCCCGGCGGTCATGAACCGCCGCTACCGGGCCGTTCGGTGACTTTTACCCGACAGAGCGGGTCCCTCCCGAGCCGTCAGACCGAACTTAGCAAATGTTTGCCCGCTGAGTTGGGTCAACCCTTCAACTCACTTTTCAGCCTGGCTTCGAGTTCCGGCTTGGCGTCCAGACCGACGGTCGAATACACGACCTTGAAATTCTTGGACACATAGACCGTGCGGCTGGCGTCCACCTTGTAAACGCTGTTCCAATCCTTGTCCGCCGCATACACGACGGGGAACGTGATGCCCTGGGCTTTCGCCTTGGCGGCGATGGCCTTGGCGTCCGTCGAGTCGAGCACCTGCGCGAAGAACCCGGCCTGCGGGAACTTCTCGTGGTAGGCCTGGAGCGTCTTGAGGTCAGTCCAGAACGCGGCGTCGTCGAACTTGCCGTAGGCGGCGACGGTAGCCGGCTTGGAGCCGTATTGGCACATCTGGCAGTATTGCTCGCCGGTAGCCGTGTTCTTGATCTCGTAGGGGGCGAGGTTGGCACCGGCCTTGAGCTCCGCGCGGGCGGAGGAAGAGGCGAGCGCGGCGAGGCCGGCGACGGCGAGGGTGAGGGTGCGTTTGATCATGGTGGTCAGGTTATGGGTTCCGCTCTCGGAGGACGTTTAGAGGACCGCACCCCGCGAGTCGTTCAATCAACGCGCCCCGCCGCGCCCGGCCCCGGCGGGTTCGCCGCTGCCGGTGCTGGGCGTGGCGGATGACAACCCGACCAGCGCCCCGGCGTAGCCCGTCAGCTCCATGTAGCCGTGGCCGGCGAGCGGTTTGCCCCCCGGCCCGGTGCCGCGGACGGCGATGGCGCCCTCCCAATACGCGATCGGTGGCAGGGCGAGTTCCTGGTCGTCCAGGCGGGCCTTGATCTCCCATTCCAGGCCGCGGCCGGGCAGGCGGACGCGCCAGCCGAGGGGGTATTCGGCGCCGGTCTTGGCGGATCGCCACGAGCGCGTGCGGGTCAGCTCGAAGTCGGCCCGCGTCAGGTGCGTCGCCGTGCCGTTGGCGTCCACGAACGTGCCGCCGCTGACGGGGTCCACCGAGCCATCGCGCCGGCGCATGGCGTAGAGCATGGCCTCGGTGTTGTCGTCGAACTGGAAGCAGAACCAGTCCCAGCCGACCTGGTCGGCGCCGAGCTGGTTGGAGGCCCACTCGTGGTCGAACCAGGAGTCGCCGCGGACGTGGAACGTTTTCCCGTCCACGGCCAACGTGCCGGAGGTTTCCAGCCGGGTGAACGAGTAGTAGTGCGAAGCGTTGCCCGCGCCGTCCGCCTTGGTGGAGACGCCTTCCAACCCGTGCTCGACGGGCGGCTTGCGCGGGTGGACGCGCAGGTCCAGCGCCAGCGGCGGCTCCCCGGCGCGCGAGGTGGCGGCCCGCAGGTGCCACGTCGCGCCATCTGGGCCTTCGGGCGTGAGCTCCCAGCCCTCGATCCACGCCAGCCGGGGTTCGCCGCCCGGGGTCGCCGTGCCCGGGGCGGGGCCGAAGCCCGCCTCGCCGAAGCCGCCGCGGGCGAGGCGTTGGGTGAAGTGAAACTTCTCTCCCCCGAGGTCCGTCACCGCGAGGTGGGCGAACTTGAAGTCGCCCTGGATGAAGCGCGAACGCTCCGCCGCCAGCGTCCCCGGCGGGGCGACGCCCTGGCGGAACCACGTCAGCTCGTAGCCGAACTCCCGCCCGTTGTCCGCGCGGACGCTGCCGGTGAAATACCACCATTCCGTCTTGTGGTCCGGGTGCGCGGCGTGGTCGGCGGGGAACCGGTAGGCGTAACCCGGCAGGGCGGGGCGCCAGGCGCCCGGGGCGGCCGTGGCCACCGCCGGGTCCGCCCCGCGTCCGGGGATCGCCCCGAGGAACAGCGCGGTGGCCAGCAGGAACGGGGCGAGGGTCGGGCGTCGGGGCATCGGGGAAGTTACACCCGTTTCGCTTCGGCTAACTTCACTCCGCCCGGACCGCCGCGGCGATGGGCACGCGACCAGCGCGCACGGCGGGACCCCAGCCGGCGAGCAACGCGGCGGGGATGATCCACAGGGGCGTCGCCAGCACGGTGCCCCACGGGATGGCGAACTGGATGGTCCAGCCGAAGAACGCCTTGTTGATGACAAACGTCAGCACGACGGCCAGCGCCAGACCCGCGACCAGCCCGAGCAAGCTGGAGAGCACGCCGATGAGCGCGCTTTCCGTCAACACCGTGCCCTGGATCTGCCCCCGGGAGGCGCCGACGGCCCGCAGCACGCCGATCTCCCGCTCGCGCTCGGCCACCAGGGTCGTCAACGTCAGGAAAATGCCGATGACGGCCACCACGACGGCGATGCCGCGCAGCACGCCGGTGACGCGGAACGTCTGCTCGAAAATTTCGAACACCCGCTCGCGGATGGCCCGGTTGGAGAAGATCAGGAACTCGCCCTTGACGTTGAACCGCGCCCGGAGCGCGTCGGCGACGGGCTCGATCTGCCGGGGGTCGGACAGGTAGAGGGCGACGGACATCACCCGCTCGTCGTGCCAGCGGCGCAGGAAGTTCTCCCGCGCGATGGCCAGGACGCCGCTGTCCCGGGAGTAGTCGTAGTAAACCCCGGCGATGGTGAACTCGACCACGCCCTCGGGCGTCGCCAGCGGCAGCTTGTCGCCCTCGCGCACCCGGAAGCGGCGGGCGAACGGCTCGGAGCACAGGATGCGGTCCGGCTCGTAGAACGCGCGCTGCTTCTCGGCCTCGCCGCCGCCGACGAAGGCCAGCTTGCCGCGGTTGTCCCCGGCGACGACCGCCATCGAGATGCGCTCCCCGCGCACGGGCACGCCGAACTCCCGCACGGTGTCCACGGCCGCCACGCCGGGGAAGGTGCGCAGTTGCGCCAGCACCTCCGCCGGGAAGAACGCGGGCGAGCCGCCGGCGATGGTTTCGTTGGCGGAAGGCGTGAGAAACAGGTCGGCCTGGAGGGCGCGGTTGATCCAGGTGTTCACCGTCTCCCGGAAGGCGTGGATCATCACGGAAACGCCCACGGTCATGGCGATGGCGGCCATCAGCGCCGCGACGATCACGGCGGTGCGGTGGAGCGAGCGGGCGAGGTTCTGCGCGGCCAGCCGACCCACGGCCGAGACGGATGCCGCCGAACGCTCGAACAGCGCCGCGCCCGCCGTCGTGACCATCGGCGCCGTCAACGCGAAGCCCAGCAGGACGAAGAACGCCGCGCCGAACCCCAGCCACGCCGGCCCGGTGAACAGCGCCCCCAGCGAGCACGCCACCGCCAACCCGATGGCCCCCACGCCGGCCAGCAGCCAGCGTCCGCGCCGCAGTCGGCTGCCCTCCCACGCCGCCCCGCCGCCGAGCGACAGGGCCGTCACCGGATCAATCCGCGCGCCCTCGTAGGCCGGCAGCCACGCGGCGACGAGCACGGAGCCCAGCCCGAAGAACACCGCGGAGCCGACCAGCCACGGCGTCAGGTAGAAGTGGTCAATGGACACCAGCGCGTAGAGGGTCGAAACCACCCGTGCGATCTCCCGGCCCAGGAGGAACCGCGCCAGCAGCACGCCGCCGACCAGCCCCAGCAGCACGCCGCCGACGCCGAACAGCGCCGCCTCCCCGAGGAACAACGCCTGCACCTCCAGCCGCGTCGCGCCGACGGCCCGCAGGATGCCGACCTCCACGCGCCGGCGCACGACGGATGCCGCGATGGTGTTGTAGATGAGGAACATCCCGACCAGGAGCGAGATCAGCGACAGCGCCCCGAGGTTGAGTTCAAACGACCCGAGCATCCGCTGGATCTGCCCGGAGCGCTGCCCGGGCGGGGCGACGTTGACGTCCGCCGGGACCAGCCGTTGCAACTCCGCCGCGACCCGCTCCGCGTCCGCCGGTCGGTCCAGGAGGAGTTGGACGCCCGAGAGCTGCCCGCGTTTGCCGAGGAACTCCTGCGCCCAGCCGATGTCCAGCGCGCCCACGCGCGAGTTGCCCCGGCCGGCAACGGTTTCGTCCAGCCGCAGGAGGAAACGCACGGTGAGCGACGCCTCGCGCCCGTTGACCTGGGCGCGCAGTTTGTCGCCGAGCTTCAGGCCGTGGCCGGTGGCAAATTCCTCCGACAGCGCCAGCGCGTCCGGCCCGGCCAGCCACGGCTCGAAGTCCACGTGGTTCCCGGCCCGCCGCGCGTCGTCCCCGATGGTGAACGTGGCGAAGGGCGCCTGCGTGAATAGATCCACCCCGAGGATTTGCAGGTATTCGCCGGGAAAGTCCGGCAGGGTGATGAACCCCTCCACGAGGGGCGTCGCCGCGCGCACCCCGGGGGCGGTGGCAAGCTTGGGGAAAACGTTCTCGTCAAACCCGCCGCCGGACGCGCGCACCTCCAGGTTCGCCTTGCCCGCGACTAGGTCCACGCTGCCGGCGAAGGACTCGTTGGCCGAATGGTTGGCGATGCCGATGGCCAGATACACCGCCACGCCGAGGGCGACGGAAAGGACGTTCAACGCCGCCAGCAACGGGTGCCGGCGCGCGTGCCGGGCGACGTGCCAGAGGAAGAGCCGGGGGAATTGACGGGTCAAGGGGCGCGGGTGGAAAAGATACGCTCCAACGCCGCGTCACACTCGGCGTCATCAAAGAGTGCGCGCACCGAGATCTCAAAACCTGCCACCGCCTGCGACGAAATCATCCCGCCGCCGAAAACCCCGGCCGTGCGGTAGGCACCACCTGCCAGGAGGTTGGTTTCGACCGTTTCCCGCACCGGGTCCACCACCCAATACTCGCCAACCCCGCTGTGCGCGTAACCCCGAAACTTCACCCCGCGGTCCCGCTGCTCCGTGCTGGGGGAGAGAATCTCCGCGACGAAGTCCGGCGGCGGTAACTTCAACTGGTCCA